>NZ_JBFUIH010000019.1:0-137272 GCF_056401975.1 Pseudomonas sp. P4_C8
AGCCCCTCCGGCGTCGCGCAGGATGCGTTCGCTCTCCAGTGACTGGATCAGGCCGTTGGCCGCATCATCGGCTTCGCGAGCGGCCTGGCGAACTTTATCGCGGTAGGCTTCGATTAACTGCTGCAACCGCGCGTCCTGGACGCGCACGTTGTTGGCGATCTGCCCGTGATCGAATACATTCCAGCGCAGACTGGGACCACCGATCAGGTCCAGGCTGCTGGATGTGCCATTGAGAGAGTCCGCCGACCAGACAATGCTGCCGAGCAGCGTCAGCGACGGATAGAAATCGGTTTCGGCCACGCCGACCAGCGCACCTTGGGCGGCGACGTTGAGTTCGGCGGCGCGTACGTCAGGCCGGCGCAGCAGCAGGTTGGACGGTACATCTTGCAGCACGGCGCGATCGACCAGCGGGACCAGGGTGTCGTTATCGATCACCTGTGGCAGGCTGCCAGGCGGTTGCCCGATCAGCACGGCCAAGGCATTACGCGTGCGTTGCAACTGGTCCAGGAGGGCGGGAATAGTGGCCAACGTGCCCAAGTATTGGGTTTTGGCCTGTTGCAGATCGAGTTCGGCATCCTGCCCGCTGTTGAACAGTTTTTCGGTGATCTCGAAATTGCGCTTTTGCTGAGCGGCGTTTTCACGCGCGACACGCAAACGGGCGTCTGTGGTGCGCAACAAATAATAGGTGTCCGCCACCTGGGAACGCACCAATACCAGGACGTCTTCATAGTTGGCCTGGGAGGAAAAATAAGCTGCATCGGCCGACTCGATGGCGCGACTGAAACGCCCCCAGAAGTCGAGCTCCCAGGCGATATCAAACGCGGCACTGTGTTGCCACAAATTGGTGTCCTGCGGATTGTTGCCACCATATTGGTGACGGTCAATGTACAAATTGTCAGTGCTGACTTGCTGAAATTGCGGGTACAGCCCGGCTTGCGTAATGCCCAGTTGGGCGCGGGACTCCATGACGCGCAAACCGGCAATTTTAAGGCTGGAGTTGTAAGCATCCGCTTGTGCAATCAGTTTGTTGAGAACCGGGTCGTGGAAGATTTGCCACCACTGCCGCAGATCCGGATTAGGCCCGCGTTGGCTGGATTGCTCGAGGGCAGGGGTGTCCCATGTCTTGATCCACTCCTCAGCCGGCGGCTGGAAGTTCGGTCCCAGCTGAATACAACCGCTCAGGGCCAGCGATCCCAGCAGAAAGAGACGGCCTGGCTGCAACTTAAGGTATAGACCTGAAGGCATTGCGCTGTGTCCAGCCAAGAAAGATTACTGGAGCATAGACGTCCGAGAGTATTGTCGAGCGGTCGACGTTTTATTTTATTACCGCGAAATAATTCCATGATCGATCGCGTATTTGACCAGTGCCGCGGGTTTGTCGATATTGAGTTTGCGGCGGATGCTCAGACGATGGGTCTCGACCGTCCGCACGCTGATGTCCAGTTCTCGGGCCATTTCCTTGTTGTTCAGGCCCTGCGCCATTTTGTACAACACTTGGCTCTCGCGCGGTGTCAGCTCGTTGTCCGTACTTTTATCGGCGATCAACCGCTGGGCGATTTCGGCGCTGTAGAACGTGCCGCCGCTGGCAATGGCTTCGATGGCCGCAATGATTTCCCGCGACGGAGAATTTTTCAGCACGTAGCCGCTGGCGCCCGCACGAACAGACTCGCTCACGTATTCGTAGTTGTCGTACATACTCAACACCAGCACCTTCAGCGACGGGTACTGGCTGCGTAACACGCGCGTCAGTTCCAGGCCGTTCATGTCGCGCAAGCTGATGTCGACCAGCAACAAATCCGGCTGGCAGCGCCCGACCATCTCGATCGCCTGCGCACCACTTTCGGCTTCGCCCACCACTTCCAGGGGTGCCATGACCGCCAACAGCGCTTTGATCCCGTCACGGACCAGGGAGTGATCGTCGACCAGGGCGACGCGGATCGGGTAGGGCAGGTTCATCGCGGGTGTTCACTCTTGTTGTAAAGGGGTAAGTCAGCGTTTCGCTGCGGGCGCTTTCATTGGCAGTTGCACGTCCAGTTCACTTCTGCCAGGCATCGATATCAGCTCGAAACGTCCGCCAAAATGCTCGACACGTTCACGGATGTTACGCAGGCCAATGCCCGCATGGCGACGTTCGACCTGGGCGACGTTGAAACCGATACCGTCATCCACCACGCTCAGTCGTACTGATTCTTCAGCGCCGTGCAGGGTAATGGAAACGTTTTTGGCTTGAGCGTGGCGTTCGATATTGGTCAGGCCTTCTTGCACAATCCGGAACAGCGCGACCGCCGCGCCATCGACCAGGTGACAGTCGAATTCATTGTCGTCATACGTCACTTTGAGACCGCTGCGTTGCTCGAATTCGGCAGCGAGTTGGCCGATCGCCGCTGGCAGGCCCAAGGTGTCGAGCAACGAAGAACGCAGGTCGTGCGAGAGGCTGCGGACCTCGCCAATGGCTTCGCCCAGGCGTTCGGTGGCGTCCTTCAACGTGCTCAACCCTTTGTCATGTCCTTGTTCATTTTCCAGCAGATGGCTGGCCAGTTCGAAGCGAAACTTGATCGACACCAGCAACTGGCTAATGCCGTCGTGCAACTCGCGGGACACCCGTGAACGCTCTTCTTCTTGCAAGCTGACGATACGCTGCGTCAGGCGCTGCAGCTTTTTATCCGCCAGGCGATGCTCACTGACGTTCAGCGTCATGCCGCTGGCAAACACAAACAGCACGGCCACAAGCGCCACGACAGCAATCGCCAGCATGGTTTTGCGGATGCCCTGAGCCACTTCGTCACGCGCCTGTTGGGTGGCGCGTTCAACGTCCTCAAGGTATATGCCGGTGCCGAGCATCCAGCCCCAATGGTCCAGCATCACCACGTAGGCGAGCTTGTCGGTTACCTGGCCGGAGGAGGGTTTGTTCCAGGCATAGCGTTGAAAGCCTTCGCCTGATTGCGCACTTTTGAGCAGTGCCTGAATCACCGGCAAGCCATGTGGGTCTTTCATGTCCCACAGGTACTTGCCCACCAGTTCGGTCTGGCGCGCGTGCATCAGGCTGCGGCCTTCGCGGTCATAGACGAAGAAGTAGCCATTGATGCCGAAGCTGAGCTTGCGCAATTCTTCCAGGACTTGTTGCTGGGCGTGCGCGTCACCGTGGCCGTCGTCGTACAGCGGCGCGATCAGGCTTTGCGCCATTTCGACGTAGTTCTTGAGTTCAGCACGCTTGCTGGCCAGGATACTGTCTTCGATCAGCTGCGCCTGTTGATCGCCCAGTTGTCGGTTGAGCGAAATCACCAGCGCGCAGATCACCGCGATGGCCAACACCAGCGGCAGAATCCCGAGCGCGACGATTTTGTGTTTGAGCTGCATCCTGGCTCCTGACCGAGGGAAAGCAAAGGCCCGGCATCATAGGCCAAAACCTGTGGGAGCGAGCCTGCTCGCGAATGCCATCTGTCATTCAACATCCATGTCGTCTGATTCACCGCCTTCGCCGGCAAGCCGGTCTCGCTCCCACAGGGGATCAACTCCGCCTACGTAGAACTACGTAGACCGCGCGTACGTAGTAACGCGGATTTATTTGTAGACGGCTTGCGGGGATATTGGGCCAGCTCCGCACCGCGGACACAATTATAAAAATTACCGCCGCAGTCCACTGGCTGTCGGCAGGAGACACGCTATGCCCCGTCTGGCTAAACACCTCGCCTGGTTTGCCGTGGCTGTTCTGGGAGCGTTTGCGCTA
Source organism: Pseudomonas sp. P4_C8 (assembly GCF_056401975.1). NCBI lineage: Bacteria > Pseudomonadati > Pseudomonadota > Gammaproteobacteria > Pseudomonadales > Pseudomonadaceae > Pseudomonas > Pseudomonas sp. P4_C8. The sequence goes on from NZ_JBFUIH010000019.1 coordinate 3,728, forward strand.
AGTGTCGTGGCCCTGCGCCGCGGCGAAGCGATAAACGCCCTCTGGATCGTAGTCGCAGCCGTCGCCATCTACCTCGTTGCCTACCGCTATTACAGCCTGTTCATCGCCACCAAGGTGATGCAACTGGACCCCAATCGTGCCACGCCCGCGGTCATCAATAACGATGGCCTGGACTACGTGCCGACCAATAAACACGTACTGTTCGGTCACCACTTCGCGGCCATTGCCGGCGCAGGGCCTCTGGTCGGGCCGGTGTTGGCAGCGCAAATGGGCTACCTGCCCGGTACGCTGTGGCTGATCGCCGGCGTCGTGCTGGCGGGGGCCGTTCAGGACTTCATGGTCCTGTTCATGTCGACTCGCCGTAACGGTCGTTCCCTGGGCGACATGGTCCGTGAAGAAATGGGCCGCATCCCCGGCACCATCGCGCTGTTTGGCTGCTTCCTGATCATGATCATCATCCTCGCGGTGCTGGCGCTGATCGTGGTCAAGGCCTTGGCCGAGAGCCCATGGGGCATTTTCACGGTGATGGCGACCATCCCGATTGCGATGTTCATGGGCATCTACATGCGTTACATCCGCCCGGGCCGCATCGGTGAAATCTCTGTGGTCGGCGTGCTGTTGCTGCTGGGTTCGATCTGGCTCGGTGGGCAGATTGCTGCTGACCCGGTCTGGGCCAAGGCCTTCACCTTCACCGGGATTCAGATCACCTGGATGTTGATTGGCTACGGTTTTGTCGCAGCGGTACTTCCGGTATGGCTGATTCTAGCCCCGCGTGACTACCTGTCGACGTTCCTGAAAATCGGTACCATCGTCGCCTTGGCCATCGGCATTCTGGTGACCATGCCCGATCTGAAAATGCCGGCGCTGACCCAGTTCATCGACGGTACGGGTCCGGTGTGGAAAGGTGGCTTGTTCCCGTTCCTGTTCATCACCATCGCCTGTGGCGCGGTCTCGGGTTTCCATGCGCTGATTGCTTCCGGCACCACGCCGAAGCTGTTGGCCAGTGAAGGTCATGCCCGTTACATCGGTTACGGTGGCATGTTGATGGAATCGTTCGTCGCCATCATGGCCATGGTTGCCGCCTCGGTGATCGAGCCAGGCGTGTACTTTGCGATGAACAGCCCGGCGGCGCTTGTCGGCGCTGATGCTGTTTCGGTCGCTCAAACCGTCAGCAGCTGGGGCTTTGCCATTACCCCGGAAGCCCTGCAAGCGGTGGCCAAAGACATCGGCGAAACCACTATCCTGGCCCGTGCCGGCGGCGCGCCGACCCTGGCAGTCGGTATCGCGCAGATCCTGCACCACGTCTTGCCGGGTGAAAACACCATGGCGTTCTGGTACCACTTCGCGATCCTGTTTGAAGCGCTGTTCATCCTGACAGCCGTTGATGCCGGCACCCGTGCCGGTCGTTTCATGCTCCAGGATTTGCTCGGCTCCTTCGTGCCGGCACTGAAGCGCACCGATTCCTGGACCGCGAACCTGATCGCCACCGCCGGTTGCGTGGCGATGTGGGGTTACTTGCTCTATCAAGGCGTAATCGACCCATTGGGCGGCATCAACACCTTGTGGCCACTGTTCGGAATCTCCAACCAGATGTTGGCCGGTATCGCGCTGATGTTGGCGACCGTTGTGCTGATCAAGATGAAGCGCCAGCGTTATGTGTGGGTCACCATGCTGCCGGCAGTCTGGCTGCTGATCTGCACCGTGACCGCGGGCTTCATCAAACTGTTCGACGCCAACCCGGCCATTGGTTTCCTGGCCCTGGCCAAGAAGTACAGCGATGCACTGGCCAACGGTCAGGTGCTGGCGCCAGCGAAGAGCATTGATCAGATGCAGCATGTGATCTACAACGCCTACACCAACGCAACGCTGACGGCGCTGTTTCTGTTCGTGGTCTTCAGCATTCTGTTCTTTGCCCTCAAGGTCGGTATCGCCGCCTGGGGTACCAAAGAACGCACGGATAAAGAAGCGCCATTTCAGGCAATTCCGCAGGCTCGATAGGGGATGGGTTTATGTTCAATGACCTGAGTCGCCTCGGTAAATACCTCGGTCAGGCCGCACGCCTGATGGTGGGAATGCCCGATTACGACACCTACGTCGAGCACATGCAGAACAAACACCCGGACAAACCGGTGATGAGCTACGAAGTGTTCTTTAGAGAGCGCCAGGAAGCCCGTTACGGGGGAGGGAACGGGCAGACACGCTGCTGTTGATTGCTCCCCTTGAATAGAGCGCATGAAAAACCCGGCTGATGAGGCCGGGTTTTTTATGCTCGTGTATAAACATCCGTTGCACAGCTCAAGGCTTAGGCATAGTCACAGCTATAGGGTCAGGCCGAGGTTCAGGAGCTGGAGATCCATATGTCTCGATTGAACTGATAGTTGAGTAATTGAGTAGCAGCAGGCTTCGCCAGCGGCTACAACAGCCATCCGCTGAAATCTGACAACCGTTCATCGGTGAACTACGCTGCGATACGAAACTCAGTCCTGAATGTTGTGACGTAAGGAAGTGACACATGCGCAGCAATTCGCTCGCGATTTTGACGGCTGTATTCGGGATGTTCTGGTCGGTGCTCCTGTGGGCAGAAGACGTATCGACAACGGTCGATCCTTCTTCTGCCGTTGAACTGAAAGTGGCCAACCGCAGCATTATGGTGTTTCGCGCGACGATACTCGGCGAAGCGCCGGCGACACGGGTCAAGCGCGCTAAAGCGGTGATCAGCGAGGCGCTGGACGAGACAGATGATCTGAGCGTTACCGTCGACCCGATCCAGAACAGTTACCTGGTGTTATTAGGGGCCCGGCGTGCCTTTATCGTGTCACCCCACGATGTCGACAGCGTGGAATTCACCTCGGTCCAGGAGGCCGCCGACAGTGCGGCCGCAAAGCTCCGTCAGGTGGTGGCTGAAACCCAGGAAGCACGCAGCCTGCGGTTGATACTCCGGTCCGTGGCCGCGGGGGCATTGGCCACGTTCATCTATGTCGCGCTGCTCTGGGGCATGGCGTATTTGCGGCGACGCATGATGATGAAACTGCCCGAGCTGATGGACCGGCACACTCAGGCACTGAAAGTAGGGCGCGTCCAACTGGTCGACGCCAATTACCTGTATCCGCTGGTCACCCGTCTGCTGGAGGCGGTGCGCTGGGCCATCGTGTTGCTGCTCACGTATGAGTGGCTTGGGTTTGTCCTGTCGCGTTTCCCCTATACCCGGCCATGGGGCGAAAGCCTCAACAACTACCTGCTGGAAGTTGCCGACTATTTGCTGCAAGGGATCGTCGGTGCCATACCCGGTCTGGGCGTGGCGCTGGCCATCTTTTTCATCGCACGTGGTGCAACCGCATTCAGTCGCCGGATTCTGCGACGCATGGCCGCCCCCGGCACCCTCAATTGGCTGAACGCTGAAACCCTGCAACCGACCCAGCGCCTGACGTCGCTGGCGATCTGGCTGTTTGCCCTGGCCATGGCGTATCCCTATTTACCGGGCGCCGGCACCGATGCCTTCAAAGGCTTGTCGGTGTTGATCGGCCTGATGATTTCGCTGGGCGCTTCCAGCGTGGTCGGCCAGGCCGCCGCCGGGTTGATCCTCACGTACACCCGCACGCTGCGCCCCGGTGAGTTCGTGCGCATCGGCGAGTATGAAGGCACGGTGACCGAGCTGGGTATGTTCACCACGCGTATTCGCACCGGTCTGGGCGAAGTGCTGACCGTGCCCAATTCGATGATCACCGGCACGGTCACCAAGAACTACTCGCGAACCGTACAAGGCCCAGGCTATGTGGTCGATACCGTCGTCACCATCGGCTACGACACGCCATGGCGGCAGGTCGAGGCCATGTTGCTGGAAGCGGCCAGACGCACCCCTGGCGTCCTCGAAGTACCGCCGGCGCAGGTGTTTCAAACCGCGTTGTCGGATTTTTATCCCGAGTATCGCCTAGTGGCCCAGGCCATTCCCAGTCAGCCTCGGCCGCGCGCCGTTTTGCTGAGCATGCTGCACGCCAACATTCAGGATGTGTTCAACGAACACGGCGTACAGATCATGTCGCCGCACTATTTGGGCGATCCCAAGGATGAAAAATGGGTGCCCAGAGACAAGTGGTTTACTGCGCCTGCGCAAGAACCGAAGGAGCGTTGATACCGCTGGACATTGTGACGACAAAACCCTTTTACACTAGGGGTCGAGGCGTCACCGAGGGCTGGAGTTGCTGGTGCGGTGGACGCTAGGGCAGTGCATAGACCTTGAACAGCTTTCTCGTCGTTTCGCTGGCGCCTTCCAGGTACTTGTCGTACGCCTGTTCAATCTCGCCGGATCGGTACATTTCACTCAGCGTGGTGTCGACCAGCAGACGGAAATCTTCATCTTCACGCGGCACCGCCATGGCCGTCGGGGCGTACTCGAAAATTCGTTGCAACAGGACCAGATTGCCGGTGGGGTAATGGCTGTCGAGGAGGTTCCTGAGCAACATCCGTTCGCTGAACATGGCATCCGCTTTACCTTCGGCGACCAATTCCAGGCCAGCGGCGGTGGTGTCGACCGTGATCAGTGTGGCGACCACGCCGAGCAAGCGCATCTGCTGGCGTATCCACGCCTCGGTCACGCCGCCTTTCGTGGTGACATAAGTCTGGTTGGTCAACCCATGGTTGACGGTTGCACGCCAGGTCGGTCCGGTATGGGCGACTTTGCCGTTGAGTACATCCAACAGCGGTGCCGGGGCATCCTGGTGCACCACCACCGAGAGGCCGGCCGTGTAAATCGGCACCGAGTAGCTCACTGACTTGCGTCGCTCAAGTGTCCGCGGTGTCGGCGTGCAGAGGATGTCGACCTTGCCCGAACTGACGGCACTGATCTCATCAGCGGCGGTGACGGCCTGGTAATGCACCTGCAAATCGGGCAACCCCAGCTCGGCCTTGACCTTGTCGGCAATTTTCTCGCAAAGACCGATCGCATACCCCTGGACCTTGTCACCTTCTTTGAAGCTGAAAGGGGCGAAATCCGGCAGGTAGCCGAGGGTCAACGTGTTGCTCGAACGCACGCGTTCAAGGGTGTTGGCACCGGCCAGTAGCGACACCATCAGCAGCAGGCAGGCAAACAGGCGTGCGGTGGTTTTGGTTCGTTGTCCGTTCATGTCCCGATTCCCCGTGTGCAGATGTCAGTGCTGTCCAGAAAACCACGCCTATGGATTGTCGGCCTTGGCTTGAGCGGTTGCCGACACAACGGCAAAGCGCTTGGCGAGCACGCCGTAGAGCGGGTAGCCAAACACCAGGACAAGGGCGCCGCCGAACACGGCGTCCTTGCCACAGGCATGCAGGGCGTACAACGAATAGGCGACCGCGATCAGCAACGCCGGGGTATTACGCAGGTAGACCTTCGGCGGCACCGAGGCCTTGTACATCATGACCAGCAGCCCGGTCAGCGCCGTCACATAGGGGATCAGGTTGGTCACGGCGGCAAGATTGATCAGTTTGCCAAACTGGGCACTGGCATTGGGTGAGATGGTCGACAAGGCCATCAGTGTCTGCAACACACCACAGGCGAGCATGCCCATGAGGGGGGCATTGCGGGCGTTGACCTTGCTGAACAGTTTCGGAAACATCCCTTGGTCGGCCGTCATTTTCGCCGTTTGCGCCAGCGTGAACTGCCACCCCAACAGCGACCCGACACACGCCATCACTGCCAGCGCCATGATGATATTGCCGACCATGGGATTGAACATTTGCGCGTAGACAAGTGCGAAGGGCGCCGAAGCGTTGGCCAGTTCGGCATTGGGAATGATGCCCTGGATGACGGTCGTCGACAGCACGTAAACCACGGCCGCGCCCAGTGTGCCGAACAGGCAGGCGAGCGGTACGGTGCGCTTGGGATTCTCAACCGCATCGGAGGCTTGGGCCGCGGACTCCATGCCCAGAAAAGCCCAGAGGGTCAGCGGAATTGCCTTGCTGATCGCTTCGGAGTTGGTGAGGTTGTTCGGGTTCCAGGCGGAAACCAGGACATCAGACTTGAACCAGAACCAGCCAATAATGCTCAGCCCCGCCACCGGGATGATCACTCCCCAGACGGTAATTGCCCCGATTTTGCCGGTGATGCCGGGGCCGCCGAAGTTGGCCACGGTGGTTAACCACAGCAGGCCCACCGTACCGATAAACAGGGGAATTGCGCCGCTGCCCAACCAAGGCAGGAACGAGGTCATGTAACCCACGGCGGAGATGGCGACGGCGACGTTGGCAATGGCCAGCGAAAGAAAGTACAGATACGAACAGAGGAAAAATCCTGATTTGCCATGCGCCTCTTCGGTGTAGGCGGATAATCCGCCCGAGCGCTGACAGTAAATACCGCATTGGGAAAAGCAGTAAGCAATCGCCATGGAACCGACGGCCGTGACGATCCATGACAGCAATGAAATGGCCCCGAGTTGAGCCATGCTCGTCGGCAGCATGATGATGCCCGACCCCATCATGTTGACCATCACCAATGTGGTGAGCCCCACGAGGCTCATTTTTTTGCTTGAGTCGGCCATCGAAATCTCCTTTTTTCACACTTGTGCCAAGCTGTCAGGTGTCGGTACCCACGCAATCAACTGTCGCCAACGTAAATCTCAGGAAACTCATGACATGAAACGTTCCTTTGCAAAGCACGTCCGCAGAGAGTTTTACAAAACAGTGTGGTTTTACTTCCTTGTAGTCTGGCCGATATTCTCCATCCTGTTGTTTACGATTGTGCTGTTCGGAATCATCATCGGCCAACTGGAAGGGTGGGGGCCGTTTGACGGTATCTACTTCGGGTTCGTGACCGGCTTGACCATCGGTTACGGCGACCTGGTACCGAAAACGGCCCTCGCGCGTATCCTTTCAATCGCGCTCGGTTTCAACGGCGTGCTGATGACGGCGATCTTTGCGGCAATCAGTATCCGGGCCATCGAAGAGACCACGCGGGCGGCCCAAGCCGAGGAATAGGCCGCCGCGTCGCACTGAACCCTCAGTAGGGTTCAGCGATGTATTTGAACGGGTAGTTGGCGGCCTTGTAGCCGCCGATTTTACGTTTGGGCAGAACGACTTTTTCTTGCTTGATTTTTTTGTAGGGAATGTTCTCCAGCAAGTGAGTCAGCACGTTCAGCCGTACGGATTTTTTGTCTTCGGAACGGGCGACATACCAGGGCGCCCATTCGCTGTCGGTGGCTTCAAACATCTCGTCACGGGCGCGCGTGTAGTCGTCCCAGCGGTTGTAGGATTTGATGTCCATCGGCGACAGCTTCCAGATCTTGCGTCCGTCGGTGATGCGTTCCTTGAGGCGCCGGGATTGCTCTTCAGGGCTGACTTCCAGCYAGTACTTGAACAGCAGGACGCCGGAGTTGACCATAAGACGTTCGAACATCGGCGTCACCGCCAAAAAGCTGTTCACCTGCTTCTCGTCGCAAAACCCCATGACCCGCTCGACGCCCGCGCGGTTGTACCAACTGCGGTCGAAGATCACGACCTCACCGGCCGCCGGAAAGTGCGGCATGTAGCGCTGCAGGTACATCTGGCTTTTTTCTCGCTCGGACGGTGCCGGCAAGGCCACCACACGAAACACCCGCGGGCTGACGCGCTCGGTCAGCGCCTTGATGGTGCCGCCCTTGCCAGCGCCATCGCGGCCTTCGAAAACCACCACCACCTTGGCCCCCGTGGCAACAACCCACTGCTGCAATTTGACCATCTCGACGTGCAGGGTCTTCAGCTGGGCTTCGTAGTCTTTGCGGCTAAGCCCGTCGGCTTTTTTTTCCGCGGAGTCGGCTATTTCACGATCATGTTTTTTCATCGTAATACTTCAACCTCAGGGTGGCTTTGAATACGGTGCGTACCGGCTGGCAATTACCGCTACGACTTGCGAATAAAGGGTAGTTCAATTTCCCAAGGGCAAGATGACGCAAGTCACCCGCCTGCCGGGCAGCGTGCGAAATTCACTGTCGATGGGTGCTGTTTCTTATAGCGCGCAACGGCCTGCTCCAGATTGAGGAAAATTCGTGTGTTGCCCAAAGCGTGGCCCAACGGCGCATGGCTGACCATCGCGCAAACGCTTGGGCTCATGCCCACCAGCCACAACGAAATGCCCTTTTCCCGCAGGTGCTGTTCTGCCGCCGTTAGCATTTTCAAGGCGGTGTATTCCAGATCGAAAACACTGCGCAGATCGAGAATCACAACGCTGGGTTTTGCCTCCACGATCAACGGATGAATTTTCGAACCGAGGCGTTCAGCGTTGGCAAAGAAGATGCGACCTTCAGGTCGCAGCAGCAACAGCCCCTCAAAGTGTTCATCGTCGTCAGTCTCGACGGATGGCGGGCGATAGATGTTGGTGCCGGGTTTGCGCCCCAGTATGTGCACGGGTGGGTCCGAGACCTGATAGGCCAGCGCCAGCAACGACACAATGATCGCTACGACGATACCCTGCAGCGTGCCGAGCAACATGACCCCGACCATTGCCACAATCGCCCAGATAAACTCGGTGCGGCGCACCGATAGAATGTCGCGAAATTCCGAAGGCTGGATCAGGCCTATCGAATACACAATCACCACGGCCGCGAGCGTGGCGTTGGGCATCAAACCGATGAACGGTGCGATAAGCAGACACGTCCCCAGTGCCAGCCCGGCAGTGATCAACCCCGCCAGTTGTGATTGCGCACCGGCCAGGCGATTGACGGCCGTTTGGGTGGTCCCACCCCCGGCGGCCATGGCCCCAAGAAACGCACCACCCAGGTTTGCAAGGCCTGTCGCCACCAACTCACGGTTGGGTTGCAGTGCGGGTTCATCACTGCGGGCAAATGCTCGTCCCGCCGCGATGGTTTCGGTAAAACTCATGAGCGCAATGCCCATCGCCAACGGCCAGAGTTCTGACACGATAGACCAATCGGGTAGCGTCAACGCGGGCAACCCGATGGGAACAATCCCCACGGCTGACACACCCAATTGCTCCAGATTGAGCACACTCATGCCGACGATGCCGAGCGCGACCGCAATCAGCGGCGCCGGCAATCGCGGGGTAAAGTGCTTCATGCCGATCAGAATCAGCACCATGAACACACCGACTGCCACGGTCGGCAATGAGGCGTGCCCCAGCCCCTGAAAGGTGGCGAGCACGTTGTGCAAAAAACCGCCTTTTTCGAAGTGGACGCCCAGCAACTTGGGTAGCTGGTCGAGCACGATGACAATCCCGATGCCGGCTTTGAAACCCACCAGCACCGGTTCTGAAATGAAATTGGCAACAAAACCGAGGCGCATCATTCCTGCCACGACCAGTATGGCGCCAACCATAAAGGCCAATGTAGCCGAGGCAACTAACAGAGTCGCCGTATCGCCGGACGGGCTGATCTGCCCCAGTGCGGAGGCGACCAGGATGGCAAGCGTTGTGGTGGTGCTGACGCTGAGCGGGCGCGAACTGCCGAGCACGGCGTAGATCGCCATCGGTACCAACACGGTATAGAGGCCGACCTGCACCGGCAGGCCTGCAATGGTGGCGTACGCCAGTGCCTTGGGAATGACCACGGCCGCGGCGGTCAGCCCCGCAATGACATCGCCTTTGAACCAGGCTCGTCGATAGTGACCCATCCACTCCGGTAGCAGGCGGCTCGCGGCCCGCCGGGTGGCTAATCCTGAAAGCCGATCATCCAGATCGCTACGTTGTTGACTCATGAGATGCTTCAACTCCTTTTACGCACAGTTCAGCTGACCACGCGCCACCTCAACGGTGACGTGTAGTCACTGAAACTAAAAATTCAGTCGGTCCGGGGGCAGACAGAGGAGGGGTGACGCCCCCTATTGCAGAGGGCGTCAGCCGTTTCTTAATGGAATGGAAAGATGTAGTTCATCCATGCAGCCATGCGCAGCAGAATTTTTCGCATCATGGCGATATGGTGGAAGTGCTGGCTGTAGATCGCCGCCTGCCCATAAGCGCCGCCGGGCATCTGGCTGCTGTATTGGGCATAGTCAGGGTCGGTGATTTCAATAGTGACCGGTACCCGGCCTGCCGGCGGTGAGCCGGTGAAGCTGATCAGCGTTCCGGAAGGCTGTACTTGTCCTTCTCCGATGACGGAAATGACGCTCTTGACCCGTCCCTCGAACACCTTGCCGGGAATGCCGTCGAAGGCCACTTCCGCTTCATCGCCGACCGACAAGCGCAACAGACTGTTTTGACGCATCCACGCGGCAAAGTAATGCCCCTCTTCCGGAATGAACACCATGGTCGGACGCAAGGGGAACTTGGTAGCCATTATTCCCGGACGCAAGGAAACATGGGTCACGAAGCCTTTGCTGGGCGCGCGAACGGTGGTGTTGTCCAGTTCATACTGAGCATTTTCCAACTGTGCCTGCAAGTCGTCGGATCGAGCAATGACGACGTCCAGCTCACGTTGGGTACCGAAGTTACGCTTGATCAGTTCAGTGATTCGAGCACGATCAGCTTTTGCCGAGACCAACTGTGCCTTGATGGACCTGACCCGGTACTCGAACGGGGCAGGGTCGATACGAAACAGCACATCGCCTTTTTCGAGAGGCTCGTTACCCTTGACCGGCACGTCGATCACCATGCCAGTGACCACAGGAACCACCGGCACGGAGACGAAGTAAGAGCGAGCAACCTCGGAGTACGGATGGTTGTAGTTCATCGTGAAGATCATTGCCCCCACGATCAGGATCCCGCCGAGCACGGCGGTAGGTACCGTCCATTTGTTCAGCGGTATGCGGAAAATCTTGAAGATGGCGGTACAGATGGCCGCATAGGTTAAAACGAGCAGAAGATCCATGGCTTAGATTCCCTCACCGCGATTGTCTGACGCGGGTTTGTCCCGTGCGGTGCCGGCAGCCCCTTCCAGCCGTTCTATACGACTTTGCAGGTCGGCAACCTGCTGCTCCAGATGAGCGACATGAACTTGCGGTGACTTGCCATCACCAAATCCCCAGCCCCGGTCTTCCCGGTACGCCATCGCCCAGATCCATAGAAATGGCCAAAGCGCATGCAGGGTGAACAAACTGACCCAACCGGTTGCATGGATAGCGTCCTGATGCGGGTGATTGCGGTGTACGGAAATTTCATAAGGAATGTCGTGTAGCGCGATGATCCCGTAGAACAGGACCAGACCGACAAAGAACAATAGGCCTAACGCGAAGTAATCAAGCATGACCGCCCCCTCCTGGCACAAGCGATGTACTCGGCTCAGTGTAGTCACGGTTTTTATGAAAAATCAGTTCAAAACAACGCATAACAACTCCGGCAATTCAATTTTCAGCCAACGCAGGCTTACCCTGACTCCCAGCCTGTGACAGAACCTGCGGGCGAGCGAGAGGATCCCCCTAATTGTCGCTGTGATCTAGGTCGTTTTCTGCCACCGTCAGTGCTTTGCCGTGAAGGCCGTGGAGCACTTTGGAACAGCGCCAACCTGGGGTTTGTGGTGAGGCTGCAGGGCAAGGGCGAACAGATTCGTTCGCCGGGAGAACCGCACTCACGGCATTCGTCATTCAATCTCTGCGCTTATCAAGGCATTGACGGCGCAGGGTGAGGTTATTGATGTCCATGCAATTGACCGCGTGATCATCATCATAGTCTTTGGCCTTGTCCTTGGCTTTGTCGCCGCAATTGCCATTCCCATTGCAATTACCTTTGCCGGCATTGCCATTTTGATTGTTGTTATATTTCACACAGTTTTTGGCGGCATTTGCACTGCCCGCGTTTTCGCAATTTGCAGCGGCAAAGGACAGCGATGGCAAAGCCAGGGAGAACAGAAATGTGCACACAAGGGGCGCAATGATTCGCATAACCAAACTCCAGAATAGATTGTTTTTTACCAGCAACGATTGCCTTTCCACTCTGCCTGACTATAGCAGGCGTCCAGATAAGGGCCGTGCACCTTAACCCTGCCTGGTGGAGAGAATCGCCGGCATTTGCAACTCTTTGTAAATTGCAAGAAATCTCAAGCCCGAGGTGAATATCAAGGCAATCCAGCCGGCGATCTGGATTGTCGGGAATACATCGCGCAACAAGACATAGAGGGTGCACCCGAGCAGGATCGGCGTGGCGTAGATCTCTCGTGACATCAACAACGAGACTCTCCCTGCCAGCACGTCACGCGCGATACCGCCACCAATACTGGTCAGCACGCCCATCATCACGGCGAAAGGTGCAGCAAGATGAAACCCCAGCACTTTCTCGGTAGCGACTATTGCGAACAGTGCGGCTGCAAAACCATCGAGGTACAGCAACAACCGATAGCGTTGCTGGAATCGCTTGGTGAGAAAGAAAGCCAGCAGTCCGGCAATCAACGCGACCCAAATGTAGTTGAAGTCGGCAATCCAGAAAATCGGTTGATCGAGCAACAGGTCGCGGATGGTGCCCCCACCGATAGCGGTGATGATGCCAAGTACCACGGCTCCGAACACATCGACCCCCGCCTTCTGGATAGCCAGCACCCCGGTAATGGCAAACACGGCGGTGCCCAACATTTGCTGAAAATAAAGCATCCGTTACTCCGTCACGTATTTCGGTGCCAGTCGGTCATTTACTGGCGTCCAGCACGACGCGGTAACGCGCCTTGCCGCTGCGCAGATGATCGATCGCGTCGTTCACCCGGCTCATGGGAAACAGTTCGACCTGCGGCAGGATCTGATGACGTGCGCAGAACTCCAGCATGGTTGCCGTGTTACTGGGTGAGCCCACCGGTGAGCCGGACAGGCTCTTTTGTCTGGGAATCAGATCGAACACGTGCACCGGAATGGCACTGGGCACGACGCCGACAAAATGCAGGCGCCCCTTGCCGCGCAAAGTGGCGAGCATGGCTGGCCAATCGAGGTCGGCGCTGGCGCAGACCAGAAGAAAATCCAGGGTGCCGGCAATGGATTTCACGGCGTTACTGTCGGTCGAGGCGATGACGTTGTGCGCACCAAGGCGCTTGGCTTCATCCTGCTTGTTCAGTGACGAGGTAAAGGCCGTGACTTCGCAGCCCCAGGCATTAAGGAAGCGCAGGGCCAGGTGACCCAGGCCACCGATGCCCACCACGCCGACCCGGTCAGTCGGCTTGACGCCGAATTCCACCAGCGGGTTGAACACCGTCGAGCCGGCGCAGAACAAAGGTCCGGCCATGGAGGGGTCGAGTCCGTCCGGAATCGGTAGTGCCCAGGCCCAGTGCGAACGCAACCTGTCGGCAAAGCCTCCGTTACTTCCAATGATGGTGGGTTTGGCCGTGTTGCAGAGCTGGTGGGAGCCCTCGATGCAGGAAGAACAATGCATGCAGCTGCCCTTCAACCAGCCAATGCCTACCCTTTGTCCCACTTCGAGACCACGGACCTGCGGGCCCACGCGGACAATACGGCCAACCACTTCGTGACCGGGGATAAACGGGTACTGGCTGATACCCCATTCGTTATCGATCATCGACTGGTCGGAATGGCAAACGCCGCAATATTCCACGGCGACTTCCACTTCTTCACTGCCCAATGGACCGGGATCATAGCTGTGACGCTCCAGTGGCGCGCCGGCCGTCGTTGCGGCCCAACCGGTGAATGTCGTGAGTTCGGTGCTGTCGCTCATGGAGTCCCTCCAGATCAGGAAGCCGCTAGGGAGGCGCGGCGCAGATAAGGAAGTGTAGCGGGGCGCTTGCCGTTGTCTCGGATGCTGATGAATGGGGCAAGCCGCTATCAGGATTGGCCCGTCGTAGAGTCGGTAAGCTTGGGGATCACCTTGATCTCGAACTGGAAACCATCGAGCCATGTCACGCCGACGGCGGTTAACGTCGGGTGAAACGCGTTACCCCCATTGTGCGCAATCAACTTGATACCAATGAAGCGGTGTTGGCCGGGTTCTCGGCATTTCTTCAGGCCGTTGACCAGAGTGATACGCAAGCAGCCGCTCGTTATGCGGCAGCCGTTTTATCTGCCTATCCCCACATTTATATGCTTGAGGCGGCGAGGGCGGTCCCCATCGCTGAGCAGGCTGCTTTTGAAGACCTGTTACGCCGCACCTACGCATTGGCTCGAACCCAAAATAATCTGAAGCCCGTCGTATCCCCGGTTTTCTCGATGTATGAGGGGGGCAACGCTTACATTCTGATGCAGTCAGTCAGCCGCCCTGAACAAGCGCGAGAAAACGCACCGCCGAATTTTTTCGGTAGCACGATGGTGTCTTTGCTATTACTCAAGACAGGCTCGTTAATGGATGCGGTGAGTCAGGCGAACGTTGATCCCCTGGTTCACATCAGCGCAGTCCTGAAAACCACCGCAGGATCTGAAAGCGATGTGTTTTCAACGCAGACCGAAGAAGCCGGCTTCCTGGATCGCCTATTCTTTGCGCGTCTGGCTGAGCGGGTCGAGATCAGCAGTGCTTCACAACCCATGACATTGTCGTTTGAGCGTCAGTTGCGCTTAGGAGATGCGCTGACTGCGCAAACAGTGATAATCCTCGCGGTTCTGGCAGGAGCTCTCGTGCTAATGCCGTTGGTATTGATTCGGCATTTCAAGGCCCTGGAAAGGGCAGAGCTCGAGCACAAACGCTCGGCTTATCTTGCCACCCATGACGTGCTCACCCAATTGCCTAATCGCTATCTCTTCGCCGATCGTTTTGAACAGACCTTCTCCGATTGGAACGTATACGGCGTTCCGTTTGCTGTGCTGTTGATCGACCTGGATCACTTCAAGGAAATCAACGACCAGTACGGCCACGAGGTCGGCGACCAGGTGCTTCGGGCGGTCGCCAAACGCATGCTTCAGAGCACTCGTTCGTGTGACACCGTCGCTCGCTACGGTGGCGATGAATTTGTGGTTCTGATTGCGAATTTCACCGATACGGAATGTGCTGAAAACAGAGCTGAGAGAATGCTGGAAGCCATTGCGCAACCGGTTGCAACAAGCGCAGGAGAGCTGACCCTCTCGTGCAGTATCGGCGTTTCGCTGTGCCCCCTGCATGGCCAGAGTCTGGATACCTTGCTCAAGGCGGCGGATCAGGCCATGTATGGCGTCAAGCAACTAGGACGCAAGGGCGTTGCGTTGACTGAGTGTCGTGCGGTCTCTGGAGAGGTTTGAGGGCAAAAAGTTTTTAGCCCAAGGCCATGTGTAAGCGATGTAAATCCCGATCGGTTTCAATCATGTGTTGGTCCAATTGTGAGCCGCAGCCAGGCCGATGTCTGGCCAAAAGAAAAAGCAAAACCCCGGAGGTCCTCCCTGCCGGGGTTTTTTTATGTCCTCCCTGTCTCCCTGCCGGGAAGAGCGCATCGTCAAAGTAGCAAGGATCTCTGTAGGGTGAGCGTACGACCACGCATCTCTATCGATGTTAAAAAATGTTATTTTGAAAAAAACACTTCACACAATCCGTTCATTGGTGGATTATCTACTCGACCCGAATGACAACCTGAAAACAATACAAAACAGGATTGTGACGATGTTCGACAAGGCGCCCACAGATTTACTCCCGCCCATTCAAGGGGCAGACATGTCAGTCACAATCGATCCCGGCATCAACCTCTCAAAAACGCGGACAGTCACCTGCGCCTTTCTGGCGCGGATACAACCGCTGCTTTTCTCAGGAGCACCCCATGAACAATAAAAATGTCGGCGTTATCGGTCTTGGCGCTATGGGACTGGGCATTGCCCGCTCGTTATTGCGTAGCGGCTTCAATGTGCACGCCTGTGATGTGCGTGAAGCAGTCACGCAACAGTTCGCCAGCGAGGGAGGTGTTGCATGCACCTCACCCGCGCAGATGGCGGGTGAGTGCGATGTGATCATTACGGTGGTGGTCAATGCCGAACAGACTGAAACGGTGTTGTTTGGTGAAGGCGGCGCGGTTGCGGCGTTACGTCCTGAGAGCCTGGTGATTGGATGTGCCACTGTGGCTCCGACCTATGCCGTAGATCTTGGGCAACGCCTGGCCGACAAAGGTCTGCTGTATCTGGATGCGCCAATCTCCGGTGGAGCCGCCAAAGCGGCGGCCGGCGAGATGACCATGATGACCTCCGGCCCGACTCCAGCCTATGCCAAAGCGGATGCAATCCTGGCGGGCATGGCCGGCAAGGTCTATCGCCTGGGAGACGTTCATGGCTTGGGTTCCAAGGTCAAAATCATCAATCAGTTGCTCGCGGGTGTGCACATTGCCGCCTCTGCTGAAGCCATGGCATTGGGGTTGCGCGAAGGGGTCGATGCCGATGCGTTGTATGAAGTGATCACCCACAGCGCGGGTAATTCATGGATGTTTGAGAACCGTGTGCCGCACATTCTCAAGGCTGATTACACGCCTTTGTCCGCTGTCGATATTTTCGTCAAGGATCTGGGTCTGGTGCTCGATACCGCCCGGGCCAGCAAATTCCCGTTGCCCTTGTCAGCCACTGCGCACCAGATGTTCATGCAGGCGTCCAGTGCCGGCTTCGGACGCGAAGATGACTCGGCAGTGATCAAGATTTTCCCGGGCATAGAACTACCGACTGCCAAGCCTGAATCTGTTTGAGGACCGCTCCATGACTCTTTCCACTGCGCGCCCTTTGTTGGGCTGCATCGCCGATGACTTCACCGGCGCCACGGATCTCGCCAATATGCTGGTGCGCGGCGGCATGCGCACGGTGCAGAGTATTGGTATTCCCGGCACCGAAGTGGCAGCAGGGCTCGATGCAGATGCGATCGTTATTGCGCTGAAGTCTCGCACCACGCCCAGCACTGATGCCGTCGCAGAATCTCTGGCTGCGTTGAACTGGTTGCGGGCGCAAGGCTGCGAACAGATTTTCTTCAAGTATTGCTCAACCTTCGACTCGACGGCGGCTGGCAACATCGGCCCTGTCAGCGAGGCGTTGCTCAAAGCATTGGACAGTGATTTCACCCTGGCCTGTCCGGCATTCCCGGAAAACGGTCGAACCATCTTTCGCGGGCACTTGTTTGTACAGGATCAATTGCTCAACGAGTCAGGTATGCAGCATCACCCCCTGACGCCCATGACCGATGCCAATCTGGTACGGGTTCTGCAATCCCAAACCACTCTGAAAGTGGGGTTGCTACGCTACGACAGCATCGCGCAAGGCCCAGAGAAAGTGCGGGAAAAGTTCGCCGAACTGCGAGCGCAAGGTATCGGCATGGCCATCGCCGATGCGCTGTGTGATCAGGATCTCTACACCCTCGGTACGGCCTGTGCCGATCTGCCCTTGCTGACCGGTGGTTCAGGTTTGGCTTTGGGTCTGCCGGAAAACTTCCGCCGAGCCGGCAAACTACGGGATTTTGATGCCTCTTCATTGCCTGCTGTGTCAGGTGGCGAAGTGGTTCTGGCCGGCAGCGCTTCTGTCGCTACCAATGGGCAGGTTGCGGCGTGGCTTGAGTCCGGTCGGCCTGCCTTGCGGATTGACCCATTGGCGTTGGCTGCCGGCGAACCGGTCGTTGCGCAAGCCTTGGCTTTCGCCAAGGACAATGAACAGACCGTGATGATCTACGCCACCAGTTCGCCGGATGAGGTCAAGGCGGTGCAACAGAAATTGGGTGTCGAACAAGCAGGCAGTCTGGTGGAACGCGCCTTTGGCGACATTGCAAATGGGCTGCGGCAAAGTGGAGTGCGTCGCTTCGTGATTGCAGGCGGGGAAACATCGGGCGCCGTGGTTCAGGCGTTGGGGGTGCAACTGCTGCAGATCGGCGCACAGATCGATCCGGGTGTACCAGCGACCGTCAGCAGTACGGATGAGCCGTTGGCGCTGGCACTCAAATCGGGCAACTTCGGTTGCCGGGACTTCTTCGACAAGGCACTCAAACAACTGGCCGGAGATGCGAAATGAGCGATGAAAATGCCCTGCGCGAAGAAATTTGCGACGTCGGTCGCAGCCTATATCAGCGCGGCTATACCGTGGGCAGCGCTGGCAACATCAGTGCCCGTCTCGACGATGGCTGGCTGATCACGCCCACCGATGTCTGCCTCGGCCGCCTCGACCCGACCGCCATCGCCAAGGTCAACCTGGCGGGGGAGTGGGTCTCTGGCGACAAGCCGTCCAAGACCTTGGCCCTGCATCGTCAGGTCTACGATCGCAATCCGGGAGTCGGTGGCGTGGTGCATACCCATTCCACTCATTTGGTGGCGTTGACCCTGGCCGGTGTCTGGCAGCCGAATGACATTCTGCCACCGTTGACGCCTTACCAAGTGATGAAGGTCGGGCACATTCCATTGATTGGTTATCAGCGGCCTGGCTCCCCCAAGGTGGCCGAACAAGTCGCGCAACTCGCCAACAGTGTGCGAGGGGTGATGCTCGAACGTCTCGGGCCGGTGGTCTGGGAAAGCACCGTGTCCAAGGCCAGTTACGCCCTGGAAGAACTCGAAGAAACCGCACGACTGTGGTTGATGAGCAACCCGCGCCCCGAGCCTTTGGATCAGTCCGCTCTGGACGAGTTACGAGATGCTTTCGGCGTCCATTGGTAGGTCGCCGGACTCACTCGATACACCGCTAACGCAGGCTATGCCCGGGAGATGCAGTACGACTCCTGTGGAAATCGGCTTGCCTGAAAAACAATAACAATAGGACTTACCTGTATGACACACCCTGACCGCACTCCTTATATTTTCAGTGGCAACCGAGTCTCCGCTGTACGGTGTGGAGGGCTTTTGGTATGAGCCCGCTCATTCTGATGGCCACCGCCGGGGTAGGGATCGCGCTCCTGCTGTTCCTGGTGCTCAAGTACAAGTTTCAGCCGTTCGTGGCCTTGATGCTGGTGAGTATTCTGGTGGCGTTGGTCGCCGGGGTGAAGCCGGCTGATCTGGTTGCGACCATTGAAGGCGGGATGGGCAAGACCCTCGGTCACATCGCGATCATCATCGCTCTAGGCGCGATGATCGGACGGATCATCGAACTGTCCGGCGGTGCCGAGTCCTTGGCAAAGACCTTGATCGAGCGCTTTGGTAATCGCCGTACGCCATTGGCGCTGACGGTTGCCGGTTTTATCATCGGTGTGCCGGTGTTCTTCGAGGTTGGCGTGATCATCCTCATGCCGCTGGCCTATGGTGTCGCTCGTAGAGCGCGTAAGCCGTTGCTGATGTTTGCCTTGCCGATGTGTGCGGCTCTGCTCACCGTGCATGCCTTCTTACCACCCCATCCGGGTGCCGTGGCTGCTGCGAGTCAATTGGGTGCCGACCTCGGTCGAGTGCTGATGTTCGGCCTGCCGATGACAGCATTCCTGTGCTACGTCGGCTACCGAGTGGCGGGGCGCATGACTCGTCGTTTTTATCCGATGACCGATGATATCCGTGCTGAAGTCTATGGCCCTCATGTGACCAATGAAGACCTGTTGGCGTGGACGAACGGTAATGGGACCAACACCGAAAAAGCCGCTGCTGCAGTGGCTCATATGGGACTTGAGGAATCCACCAGCAGTATTGTTGCCAAACTTCCGCCCGCACCGCCACCCGGTTTCGCTCTGCTCTCAAGTCTGATCCTGTTGCCGATCATCCTGATTCTCTTGGGCACGCTATCCAACTCGCTACTGCCGCCCGAATCGACACTTCGCGCGGTGATGACCGTGCTCGGTGCACCGCTGGTGGCGCTGTTACTGGACACTTTGCTGTGTGCCTGGTTGCTCGGTACCCGTCGTGGCTGGAGCCGCACTCAAGTGTCCGATGTCATCGGTTCCGCGTTGCCCGGCGTGGCCATGGTGATCCTGATTGCCGGTGCCGGTGGAGTGTTCGGCAAGGTGCTGGTGGACACCGGCATAGGTGCGGTGGTTTCTGATCTGTTACGTACCACCGGGTTGCCAGTGCTGGCTCTGGGTTTTCTACTGACCATGTTGCTGCGCGCAGTGCAGGGCTCCACCACAGTCGCCTTGGTCACCACAGCGGGTATCATCAGCCCACTGATCGCCACCCTTAACCTGACCCCCAATCATATGGCACTGCTCTGTCTTGCCATGGGTGGTGGCGGGCTGGCCATGTCGCACATCAACGATGCCGGTTACTGGATTTTCACCAAACTGGCCGGATTGAACGTCGCTGACGGTTTGCGCACCTGGACGGTGATCACTACCTTGCTCGGAACGCTCGGCTTTTGCATCACGCTGTTGATCTGGCCTTTTGTCTGACCCATTTTTCAAGGAGTTAACATGCCTCGTTTTGCTGCCAACCTCAGTATGCTTTACCCGGAACATCAGTTTCTGGATCGCTTCGCGGCGGCGGCGGCCGACGGTTTCGAAGCGGTGGAATATCTGTTTCCTTACGACTACAGCGCGCAGGAGCTCAAGCAGCGACTGAGCGACAACAGACTGGTACAGGCGCTGTTCAACGCGCCGCCCGGTGACTGGGCGGCGGGGGAGAGAGGCGTTGCGACCTTACCTGGCCGCGAAGTTGAGTTTCGTTCGGGCTTCGACCGCGCGCTGGAATACGCCGAGGTCCTTGGGAACACGCGTATCCATGTGATGGCCGGCTTGTTGCCGTCGGAAAACGACCGCCAGCGTCACCATGCCGTGTATCTGGAAAACCTCGCCTACGCTGCGGCCAAGGCGAGTCAGGCTGGCATCACGGTGTTACTGGAACCGATCAATACACGCGACATGCCGGGGTTTTTCCTCAATCGTCAGGATCAGGCACAGGCTATCTGCAAGGAAGTCGGCGCGAGTAATCTGAAAGTGCAATTCGACTGCTATCACTGTCAGATCGTGGAAGGGGATTTGGCCACCAAGCTTCGTCGTGACTTTGACGGTATCGGCCACATTCAGATCGCCGGTGTGCCTGATCGTCATGAGCCAAACCTGGGGGAACTCAACTATCCCTACTTGTTTGACCTGATGGATCAGTTGGGCTACGACGGCTGGGTCGGCTGCGAGTACCGTCCCAAGGGTGATACTTCGGCGGGGCTGCAGTGGTTGCGGGACTGGAAGGCGCTCTGACCTTCGATGTTTAATTGCCGCTGCGTTGCCTGGAGGCAATGTTAGCGGGGGAGGCTCCGGTCGATACCGGAGCCCTTCTTTTTTGGGTCACTTTCAGGTCTGTTTCTGATCTGCGGGCAACACTAATTCGACACCTTGTTTGCGAATCCCATCTGCCGCAGCCGAAGCCAGGGCATCGTCACTGATGATGATGTCGAACTGCTCAAGCCCCGCGATTTTGTACATGCTGAATGTGCCGTACTTGGAGCTACTGGCAACCAGTACCACCTGCGACGCCGACTGCATCGCCACTTGCTTGACCTCGACCTTCAATGCAGAAGGAGTCGTGATACCGCGACGTAGATCCCAGGAACTGGTGGAGATGAAAGCGATGTCCGTCACGACCTGACGCAAGGTAGCAACGGCGAGTCCGCCGACACAGGAATGATTGGAGTGATCAAGCTGTCCACCCGTGTGGATCACCGTCACCTGCGGCGCGTCCAGCAAGGACTGCACCACGCCAAAATCGTTGGTCACTACGGTCATGCCAGACAGTGCTTTTATGTACGGTACGATCTCCAGCGTGCTAGTACCGGCATCCAGATATATCGTCATATCCGGACGCAGTAATCGGGCAGCGAGCTTCGCCATGGCTTGCTTTTGCGGCAACTCGACCACCGCCTTGAGTTGATGGCTGGGTTCGCTGTGCAGCTGGCTGGCAATACGTACTCCGCCGGTGACCGAATAGGCACGTCCTTCCTGCTCAAGCAGGGCGATATCGCGCCGTACAGTCATGTGCGAGCAGTCGAACATCTCCATCAACTGGTGAACGCTCAGCACCTGGTGCTTGCGTAGCTGCCGCAAAATAAGTTCACGGCGCTGGTCAGGAATCACCGGTGCGGCGCTGACGGCTGCGATGTCCTTTTGACTAGGCATTGGGTGCTCCAAAGGGGTAAAGCTTCAGGTTTCGTATAACCCACATGGTAGCGAATCTACTGCTTAATCAGTAGTGTCGACGTGCAGCGAGTTCGATAAAGGCCTGTAGGGAGGAGGGCGACTGTAGGGGTGGTACGGCGTTTAATTGCTCTACTAGGAAGTTGTTCAGAAGTTTTCAGCGCGGCGCATTTCAGAGTCCGCAGCATCACGGATGAGGGCCAGGCAGGGACGAACCAAGATTAGAAGGAGAGTGGCCGTTTCCTCAAACACATCGGTCGAATATGATCGAGGTCGGTCTGAACTTAGCTCAACTAAATAGATGTTTAGTTGAGCTATGTAGCTAAATGCTGCAAACATGATGATAAATGCTTCGATATGACTGGATAGAGGTTGTCGGGATGGCGTTGAAAACACCCAGCATTAAAGAACTGGTCGCAACGCTCGACCTGGAGCCCCATTTGGAAGGCGGCTACTACCGCAGAACATATCAGTCGGATAATCAAAGCATGGTCACGACGACTGGTGGGCAGCGTTACCGGATGACGTCGATTTACTATCTGTTAACGAAAGATTCTCCCGTTGGCCATTTCCATCTAAACCAGTCCGACATCGTTCATTACTATCATTTAGGCGATGCCATTGAGTACTCGCTGATTTTCCCGGACGGCACATTGGAGGCCGTCATGATGGGCAGCAATGTTATCGCGGGAGAATGTTTACAGCTGCATGTACCTGGCGGTGTTTGGAAAGCTTCGCGGCTTACGGAGGGATCGGCAGGATTCGGTCTGATCAGCGAAGCAGTGTCGCCAGGGTTTGATTACGCGGATATGCAATTGGGTGATAGACAAAAACTCAGTGAGTGTTTTCCTGAGCATTCGGTGTTGGTTGAAAAGCTCACGCGCGGATAAGGGCTTAGAAGGTATTGAGCGCTGTGAAGTCTGCGTGCAACCGGGCCAATCTTGAAATACGTTGTTACGTGTAATGTATATTATGTTAAACGACAGATCATGTCATAGATGTTCATGAGCTACCTAAATGTACACCGAACTGATTCTCGAAACTTTCATGCACCGTTTTGAAGTCTGCGTTGCTACGTAAAATCTGGCAGCGTTTGGCTGGCCCGCCCGCTACGCACGGGGCGCTCTGTTTCATCGTCTTCCTCACTGAAGGCGCAATCCTCGACTGGAGCGCAGTTTTCCTTGTCTCGAGCCGAGGGTTAGAGCCGAGCATCGCCGGCTTGGGCTACGCATCCTTCGCCGCTGCGATGACGGTGGGCCGCCTGACAGGAGATGCCATCGTTAGCAAACTAGGTGGCGTGCGCGTCGTTGCGCTAGGTGGACTTTGCGCGGCCGCAGGCATGATCGTGTCGCTTGGAATCGATGGCTGGGCCGCGTCCTTGATTGGCTACGCTCTGGTCGGTGCTGGATGCTCAAACATTGTTCCAGTGCTCTTTACCGCTGTAGGCCGCCAGCAACGTATGCCACAGGCAGTAGCCATCCCCGCCGTCATCTCGATGGGCTACGCGGGGATTCTGATCGGTCCTGTATTTATCGGGGCGGTCGCCCATTTGAGCACCTTGTCATTCGCTCTGGGCTGCGTAAGTGTTCTGCTGGTTTTTGTCAGTGCGACAGCGAAATTACTTCGAAATTAAGCGGATCTTTTCAGACGCGATTTCAGCATTGGCCATTGCGCGTCGAGCTCTATCGTTCAGAGAGCAGTGAGACATCTCGATGGATGTCTCACTGAATTCTCAAAGTGACCTGCCAAGTATGTTCAAGAGGTAAAAGGTCATGCAGTCGTACCCACCGTTGTCGGAACAAGAACTCCTCATACAGGGAGTGGTGATGCGGGAGGCACTCCTGCGAATCCTTGCCAGGCATTCTCAAGTGAGTGGTGTTGATGGCGTGGATACAGAAATCTGTGTTCGCTCCTTGAGCAATGCGCGCCTGGACATCGGCTTGCCTCCGTTCTCGGGCACTTCCCTGCCCGCTTGCCTGGAGCCCACGGTAGCGCGGGCATTGGCGGATGCTCCCCGAACGAATCGGGACTTCAAGATTCTGCTATCGGCTCTTGAGACCCTGTTGTCCAGTAGTCGCTGGATAAAGCGATCCGCTTCAGAAGGGGACGATGATGCGTTTGAAGAAAGGCACCGACACGCGCTGATTCTCGGCAAAGGCGCACTGCTTGAATGTTCAACTTTGACAGTGGGGTTGGCGGTAATGGAGCCCGAACTTTGCTACCCGTACCACAAGCATCCTCCGGCAGAGTTTTATGTCGTTTTATCGGAAGGTTACTGGTACCGAGAAGATTTCGGCTGGTGGAATCCCGGTCCGGGCGGCGTGGTGTTCAACCCACCATCGGCTGTCCATTCCATGAGGTCAACCGACAAGCCGTTGCTGGCACTTTGGGGACTTTGTTATGCAGTGGATTGATGCACCGACAATCAGCAGACCACATATGTGTCATACGGAGCTGGCATCGTGTCGTGCACGAACACATGGTTGCTTCTAGCATTGGCGCCCTCTCCTGCTCGACCTCTATCGCCTCAGTCCAAGTCCACAGAGGCAGGAAAAGCGACGATGTCATTCTGCACTCAGCCGGGTCGTGAAATACCGTGATGGCGTAGTTTGCGATAGAGCGTATTGCGGCTGATCCCTAGGCGGGCGGCGACATGGGCGATATGCCAATGTTCCGCCTCAATCAACGTTATCAGCGTTTGCCGTTCGGATACTCCAAGCGGATTTTCGGCCAACGCGACTGTCACTGGTACTGTCGGCAGCAACTCCACCAAGTCGTCTAGAGTGACACGCCCCTCCAACGACAACGCTACCAGTGTGCGCAGACACGTACGCAGCTGCCGGACATTGCCCGGCCAAGGCTGCGTCAGCAAGCGCTCTCTGACGCCCGCCTCCAGCCGAATCCTTGCACCTTTTGTCTCTTCGCGCAGCAGAAGGTCGAGCAAACGGCCCTTGTCTGAACGCTCACGCAACGGCGGGAGCTGCACGGCGAACCCAGCAATGCGATAAAACAGATCTTCGCGAAAACGCCCATCGGCCACACAGGCGTGCAGATCCTGGTGGCTGGCACTGATAAGGCGTACGTCGAGCGGACGTGCCGTCGCGCCGCCTAGCGGCACCACTTGACGTTCCTCCAGCACACGCAGCAGGCGAGTCTGTAACGCCAGTGGCATATCGGCGATCTCATCGAGAAATAGAATGCCGCCATGGGCCTGCTCCAGCTTACCGATCATCCCGTCCTTGCGTGCGCCGGTGAAGCTGCCGCCGCGATAGCCGAACAGCTCGCTCTCGATCAGCGTTTCTGGAATGGCCGCGCAATTGATCGCCACAAACGGCTGGCTCGCTCTGGAGCTGGCGCGATGCAGCGCCGCCGCAAAAGCTTCTTTGCCGGTACCGGTTTCGCCCTGTAAAAACACCGGAACGTCACGCTCCAAAACACGCAATGCGCGAGCAAAGCCGCGTTGCAGACGCGGGTCTTCCAGACACACGTGCACGTCGTTAATTTTGGGGATTGCGGGAGTGACTAAAGGCACCTGGTGTAAGGGTTCTCGCAACTGTCCATAGAGCAGGCGTCCGTCCACCAGCCGCATTGGCCAACAGACACTCGGCTGAGAACTGGCCTGACTCATCACCTGATCGATAGGTGTTTCCAGCAGCATCGTCAGAGATTGTCCAACCACCTGGTCACGGCTGAGGCTCAGCAGATCCAGCGCAGCATCATTGACTGAACAGATACGGGCACGCTCGTCGAAACTGAGCAGACCTTCGCCCAGCAGCCCAACGAAGCCTGCCTCAGGGTGGAAGCGCAGCAAGTATCGCTGCGGATCATGCCCTAAGAAAAAACAGCTCTCGATCAACTTGGCTGACAGGTTGGTCAACGCCATGGCCTTGAAGTGTTGCTGAAGACTGTGTTCCTCCCGTACAGAGGAGAGGTTGAGCACGGCAAGCAACTCTCCGCTCGCATCAAATATCGGGCTAGCCGAACACGTTAAGCCGACGTGCTTACCACGGAAATGTTCATCACGACGGATGGTTACGTGCTGTCGCTCGACCAAGCAAGTACCGACACCGTTGGTACCCTCGCAATCCTCGCTCCATACCGAACCGAGCCACAGTCCGGAACGCTGGAACTCGGCTCGTTCGGATTCGTTGAACACACTGTCAATCGCCACACCGCGAGCATCGGTGAGTAGCACCACGTGGCCGTCACGCCCGAGTTGTTGGTGCAAACTGCTCATCTGCCAGTGCGCCACAGAGATGATGTGTTCCAGTGGCGCGCGGTGATCCTGTAAGCGTGGGTGCTCAACTACATTAGGCGCGCGGCGGCTGGCGGGATCGAGCTGATGCTGATCCAAGCAACGGCGCCAAGACCGTGTGATAGCCAGGTCAGTAGTATGGCCGTGGCTGGCTGGAGTGCCCTGCACGGCTTGTAGCACTTGTTGTGCATGGGCGTTGATCAAGGCCGGCTTCATTGTTCTTGTTCTCCGCTACGGTTAGGACACGGGGTTGTTCGCAGCTTATATGAAAAGACTGCAACGAGCGCTCTTTGCACCGCGTGACACTCTGTCATCCGCCGTTCCCAGAATCGTGACATAGATCCGAGTCAATGCCTGAGCACTACTGCGACAGCCGCTCTGCAACGGGGCTTTCATGAAGATGGCCCGGCCCTTGCTCTAGGGCAAGTTGTTACAAAAACAACAAGATCGGGAGAGGCTCCATGAACATCGCTATCGAAACACCTCTGCAAACGCCAACTGCTCAGCTCGCGGCCTGGGTCGAAAACCTCGGCGAGCGTCTCGCCCAACGTGATTTGGACGACGCGCTGGAATTGTTTGCCGAAGAGTGTCACTGGCGTGACCTGCTACTTTTCAGCTGGAACTTAGTGACCTTGGAAGGTAAGCCTGCCATCCAAGACATGCTCGAAACACGCCTCGACCAGACTCGTCCTGAGCGATGGAAACTGGAAGGTGAGGCGACGCTGAATAACGGTGTACTCGAAGGTTGGATCAGCCTGGAAACCGAAGCGGCGCGAGGAAAAGGCTACGTGCGTCTGAAGGAAGGCCTGTGCTGGACGCTGCTGACGACCATGCGCGAGCTCAAAGGTTTTGAAGAACCCAGTGGCCGCCGTCGTCCGATGGGTGCCAGTCATGGTCACGCCCACGCCGACAAACGCAACTGGCTGGAGCGCCGACGCGATGAAGAAGCTTCGCTGGGTATCACCACCCAACCCTACTGCCTGATCGTGGGCGGCGGCCAGGGTGGGCTGGGGCTCGCTGCGCGGCTCAAGCGAATGGGCGTGCCAACTCTGATCGTCGACAAAGCCGAGCGTCCTGGCGATCAGTGGCGCGGTCGCTACAAGTCGCTGTGCCTACACGACCCTGTCTGGTACGACCATATGCCTTACCTGCCCTTCCCCGATCACTGGCCAGTTTTCACCCCAAAAGACCAGATTGGCGACTGGCTGGAAATGTACACCAAAGTCATGGAGCTCAATTATTGGCCGCGTACAGAATGCGTGAGCGCCAGCTTTGACGAGCAAAGTGGCGCCTGGAAGGTTGAAGTGCAGCGCAATGGCGAGCGTGTGACTTTACAGCCTACCCAGTTGATCCTCGCCACCGGCATGTCTGGCGTACCCAATGTTCCCAATTATCCGGGTGCCGAGGTTTTCAATGGCCAGCAGCATCATTCCAGTCGCCATCCCGGTGGAGACGCATGGAGTGGCAAGCGCGCGGTGGTAATCGGTGCGAACAATTCGGCTCACGATATCTGCGCCGACTTGGTGGAGAACGGCGCCGAGGTGACCATGGTGCAGCGCTCGAGCACCCACATCGTGCGTTCCGACAGTTTAATGGATCTCGTCTTCAGCGGGCTCTACTCAGAAGACGCCCTGGAGACGGGTTTGACCACGGACAAGGCTGACATGCTGTTCGCCTCGATCCCCTATAAGGTTATGCCCAGCTTTCATCAACCCATCTTTGACGCGATCAAGGAGCGTGACAAGGACTTCTACGAACGCTTGGCCAAGGCCGGCTTCATGCTCGATTTCGGTGACGACGAGTCTGGCCTTTTCATGAAGTACGTACGCCGTGGTTCTGGTTACTACATCGACGTCGGCGCCTCAGAACTGATCGCTAACGGCACAATAAAGCTCAAGAGCGCCCCTGGCCTGGGTGTCGAACGCATCGAAGCAGATGCCGTCGTACTCAACGATGGCAGCCGACTACCGGCAGATCTGATCGTCTACGCCACGGGCTATGGCTCAATGAATGGTTGGGCGGCGAAGCTGATTTCCCAGGAAGTAGCTGACAAGGTCGGCCGCTGCTGGGGCTTGGGTTCTGGAACCACGAATGATCCTGGCCCGTATGAGGGCGAACTGCGGAACATGTGGAAGCCAACACAGCAGGAAAACCTATGGTTCCACGGTGGCAACCTGCATCAGTCACGGCATTATTCACTGTATCTGGCGCTGCAGTTAAAAGCGCGCTTCGAAGGCATCGACACATCCGTCTACCGCCTTGCCGAGAGTCACCACACTGGCTGAGTCAAATGGCGCCCAGCCGTGGTTGGGCGCCTCTCCACAATGCCCCGGACGCAGCCTATGAATAGCCTCTAAGAGAGGGGTTCACTGTGTACGGTTTCAGCGTACAAAAGCCTAATGGCCGACGTAAACAGCTGCTTGCCCCAGAGATTCCCCAATCCGTAAAAGCTGATTGTACTTTTCCAGTTCGAGAAGAATCAGACTGGGGCAGTGATATCTCGGCAACTAGCTCAATTCGATGTCGGCGCCAACAATGTCAAGCAAACTCCATAACGCACCTCCCCGAGATAGGGCATGCACAGAAACCAAATTCAGTTAGATTTTGCATTAATTTATTCTATTCATAGAATAAGCTGATCAATCTGCCTGTTCTCGAGTACATACCTATGGCCATTAACTTCGACCTCAACGACTTGCAAGCTTTTCGTGCTGTTGTCGAGCAAGGCAGTTTTCGAAGGGCCGCCGACACTGTGCGCATCTCTCAACCTGCCCTGAGCCGGCGCATCGATAAGCTTGAAGATGCCTTGGGTGTTCGGTTGTTCGAGCGCACTACGCGTAAAGTCAGTTTGACTCAGGCCGGACGCAGTTTCATGCCCAGCGTCGAGCGCTTGTTGGATGATCTGGACGTGGCGTTGCTGGGCATTAGCGAAGTGGCTTCGACCCGACTTGGCCATGTCACTGTCGCCTGCGTACCGTCAGCGGCTTACTACTTCATGCCGCGGGTGATCGCGCATTACCACCGGCAATTTCCACGCATCAAAGTCAAAGTGCTGGATTCCAGTGCTCACGACGTACTCAGTGCAGTGGTCAACGGCGAAGCGGATTTCGGCTTGAGCTTCATAGGCACGCTGGAGACTGAAGTCGAGTTTGAGCCGCTGGTGCAGGAAAGTTATGTTGTAGCGTGCCGGCGTGATCATCCGTTGGCGGATCGCCACAGCGTGAGCTGGGACGAGTTCTATCAGCAGGACTACATCTCGCTAGACAAGACGTCGGGCAATCGCTTTCTGCTCGATCAGGCGCTGACCGGCATCGTCCCGCAGCGCCAGAGCATCTGTGAAACCCGGCATGTGACGACGATGATCGGTTTGGTGGAGGCTGGGCTGGGGGTAGCGGCGGTGCCACTGATGGCGATGCCGGCAGCGGATCATCCGATATTGACGCGGGTGCCGCTGACCGATCCGCAGGTGATGCGCAGTGTTGGGCTGATCAAACGCCGAGGTCGTACATTGACCCCGGCGGCGCTGGAGCTGGAGCGCTTGGTGGTGGAAATGAACGTTCAGATCAGCGACTGACCGAATCCAGGCCGGTGGCCTTTATGTCCGTTTGTGCGTCCGAGGATGCCAGGTATTCCAACAACGCCCTGGCTTCAGCAGGGTGTTGTGCGTCCACGGGAATTCCGGCAGCGAAACGCGTCACCGACTGCACCGGCTCCGGAATCTTTGCCACAAAACTCACGCCCGGCACTGGCAGCAATTCGCTGACCTGCTGAAAGCCCAGTTGGTAGTCACCGGTGGCGACCACCGAACCCACGGGAATCTTCGGGATCATTTTCGATTTAGGTTTGAGCTGGTCTTCTATGCCCAGGCGCGTGAACAGTTGATTTTCGATGTATACGCCGCTTGCGCTGTCTGAATAGGCGACAGACTCCGCGTTTAGTAGTGTCTTTTTCAATGCATCGACGGTACTGATGTCAGGTTTCGGTGCACCTTCGCGCACCACGAGACCGATCCGCGAATCCGCCAGTTCTACCCGTGAGGCGGGATCGACTTTGCCCTGTTTGATCAACTCATCGAGGGCATAACCGACCATGATCACCACGTCAGCTTTTTCTCCGCGAGAAAGACGGTTGGGAATAGCTTCCGGCGCTTTGCCCATCGACGGGCCAAGGGCGGTATCGAGCGTGTTGCCGGTAGACACGGCAAATTTAGGGCCGAGGACTTTGTAGGCGGCGGTGAAACCACCGGAGGTCATCACGCGGATTTCTTCCGCTTGGACCGTGGTGCTCAGACCGAGGCTGGTCAACAAGGCGAAGGCGGCAAGATTGAATAGCTGTTTCATAATTGTTTCTCGAAAACTGGCGGGATCAAGAGATCGCTGGTTGTAAGCGACCGGTCGCACGGCGATAGAGATAGAGCGTCGCGCACAGGGCACAGAGCGCGGCGAAACTCATCCAATAGCCTGGCGCTGCCTTGTCGCCGGTGTACTGAATCAGGAAGGTCGAGATCGCCGGTGTGAAACCGCCAAACACCGCTGTGGCCAGGCTGTACGCCAGCGAGAAACCGGCGACACGGACTTCGACTGGCATGATCTCCGTGAGCGCCGCAATCATTGCGCCATTGTACAAACCGTAAATGAACGACAACCACAGCAAGACCAACAGCATGTTGACGAAGCTCGGCGCGTTCACCAGGTACGTCAGCGCCGGATACGCGGTGGCAAGGGTCAGTAGCGCCATGGCGATCAGAACCGGACGCCGACCGATACGGTCAGATAATGCACCGCCAATGGGTAACCAGAAGAAGTTCGAAACACCCACCAACAGTGTCACCAACAACGCGTCGGATGTGCTCAGATGCAGCACGGATTTGCCGAATGTTGGCGCGTACACGGTGATCAAGTAGAACGCGGTGGTGGTCAGTGCGACCATCATCATCCCGGCAAATACGATCACCCAGTTCTGCGCGAGGGTGCGGAACACATCGCCCATACTCGGCTGGTGCTTGCGCGCGGCGAATTCCTCGGTTTCTTCCAGATTGCGACGCAGGAAAAAGATGAACGGGACGATCATGCAGCCGACGAAAAACGGAATTCGCCAGCCCCAATCGGCAATCATCGCAGGCGCCATCCACTGGTTCAGTCCGTAGCCCAACGCTGCTGCAACGACGATCGCGACTTGTTGGCTGGCCGATTGCCAACTGGTGAAAAAGCCCTTGTTGCCGGGCGTGGCAATTTCCGAGAGGTACACCGAGACACCCCCCATTTCCGCACCAGCCGAGAAGCCTTGCAGCAAGCGCCCGATCAGCACGATGGCTGGGGCGAAGAGCCCGATGGTCTCGTAACCTGGCACTAGCACAATCAGGATCGTGCCGCTGGCCATGATCGACAGCGTCACGATCAAGCCTTTGCGCCGACCTACATCATCGATGTAAGCACCCAGCACCACCGCGCCCAATGGACGCATCAGGAAGCCAGCACCGAACACCGCAAAGGTCATCATCAGGGAGGCAAATTCACTGCTGGCCGGGAAGAACACGGCCGCAATCTGCGTGGCATAAAAACCGAAAAGGAAGAAGTCGAACTGCTCAAGGAAATTACCCGAGGTGACCCGGAAAATTGCACTGGCGCGTGAGCACCCGGAAGGGATTGATGTTGTCATTGACCTGTACTCCACCGCTTTTATGACGTGCACCGCCTGGACGCGCTGCACGGTTCTTATTGGGGAGAATGGTGGAGCAGGTAGACTGATTTGATAAGTGCATTGTTGGTATGCATTGATGCGCTGAGCGAATCAATGCATAGCATTGTGAAACCATCTTCCAAATCAAACCGAAGCCTCGCGATGAAGCTCGTAAGGTTGATCCGCCACGCTGAGAGCGCCGCAAACGCGGGCCTTGCCACTACAGAGCCGGACTCAATACCGCTGACTGAAAAAGATAACGCTTTACTTACCTGGCTCGAACTCAATGGGAACCGTGACCTGATTTTAGATAGGTCTTTGCCCATTCACGATATTTGTCCGAGAGTGTGTATTTGGAGAGCAATTCAGGAAGGGACAGCTCACTGTTTTCCATGCCGCTTTGCTCATGCAGTGCATCGTAGGTCGCTTTGATCGCGGACAAATAAGGTGCGTGACCGTTGACCACGATCCTCACGTTGGCGCCGCTCAATTTATCAACGTTACTCAGTTCGGGATTTCCGTAGTTGATGAGCATGATCGGCAGGGAAAGATGCGCGGTCAGTGCCTTCAGATGCTGGAAGTTCTTAACACCGACAAGACAAATCGCATCAGCCCCAGCCTTTTGATAGGCCGTCGTTCGGGCAATCGAATCTTCCAGGGTGGTGACTGCCACATTTGTACGCGCGATGATGCTGAGTGCATCGTCCGACCGCGCAAAACGCGCAGCGTAGATCTTGCTCGCGGCCTCATCAATATCGATGAGCACATTCGATTGCTCGTCGTACTTGGCGGGCAGGTGCGTGTCTTCCAGTGTCAGAGCAGCAGCGCCAGCCTTCTGTAATTCCGTGACCGTCCGCATAACATTGAGCGCGTTGCCGAACCCATGATCAGCGTCGCCAATGATTGGGATTTGGCTGGCCCGTCCTACCCTGGAAACTTGCTCTGCGTATTCATCAAGCGTGAGCAACGCGATGTCGGGAGCGCCGAGTACCTGAAGCGAGGCGACGGAACCGCCCTGGATGGCGACCTCAAAACCAAGGTCGGAAGCCATTCGAACCGAGATCGGATCGAAAACTGATGCGGCAAATTTACAGACTGTTCCATGAAGCAAATCACCGAACGCCTTGCGTAGTTCATGATGAGATCGCTCAATCATTTTCCCGGCTCCATCACATTTCAACTGAGTACTTCGCATGAACCGTTCTGCGAGAACGAGACAGCAAAATGGCTACCGGTCATTGCGCTCTGTTCGATGAGGAATGACCGGTAAGCGATGCTGATTACTTTTGAGTTGCTAACGCTCTACGCGCCGCCTTTTCGTTTTTCATCGCGGCCATTTCACGCTCGCAGGCTTCTACATCGAACGAGTTGTCCCACTTGGCAATGGCTATGGTGCCGATACCGTTGCCGATCAGGTTAGTCACGGCTCGCGCTTCGTTCAGGAACCGGTCGATGCCCAAGAGCAATACAAGGCCCACCAACGGAATGGAGTGGATGGTTGTAAGCGTTGCCGCCAGTGTTATGAACCCGGCACCCGCCACGCCAGCAGAGCCTTTTGAGGTCAGCAGGAAGACGCCCAACAGAATCATCTGATCCATAAACGTCAGTGGCGTATTGGTTGCCTGTGCGATAAAAATCGCCGCCATGGTGAGGTAAATGCAGGTGCCATCCGCATTGAAGGCATATCCAGTTGGCAGCACCATGCCCACCACTGACTTCCTGCAGCCCAGCTTTTCAAGTTTCACCATCATTCGCGGAAGCACCGCTTCAGTTGAGCAAGTTCCAAGCGTGATGAGAATCTCGTCCTTAAAGTACCGGAGGAACTGAAACAGAGGCATTCCTGACCATCTAGCAACCGCCCCCAGCACTATCACAATGAATATCAGCGTGGTGACGTAGAGTGCTATCAGCAACTGGCCGAGTGACAGCAAGGTACCAATTCCGTACTTGCCTATAGTGAAAGCCATCCCAGCGCCGGCACCAATCGGAGCCAGACGCATAACCATTGCCACGATCTTGAACAGCCCTTGCAGAAACAGGTCGATGGTATTGATCAGCGGTTTGCTGGTTTCGCCCATTTGAACGAGGGCAACGCCCATCAAAACCGAAATCAAAATGACCTGAAGCATGACGCCATTCGAGAATGCGCCAATGAAGGTACTCGGGATTATGTTGAGAAAGAAATCGATTGTTCCGCCCTGCTCACTGGCGGCTTGGCTGTACTTGGCGATAGCGCTGGCATCAAGCGTGGTAGCGTTGATATTCATCCCAGCGCCTGGCTTTGCGATATTGACCACAATAAGGCCGATGACCAGCGCAATGGTTGAAAGGATTTCAAAGTAGAGCAGCGCTTTGACGCCGATCCGCCCGACTTCCTTGATGCTGCCCATCTTAGCGATACCAACGACGACGGTACCGAAAATAATAGGCGCCAACAGCATTTTGATGAGTTTGATAAAGCCATCCGCAAAAGGTTGGAGCTTGGCTCCGAATTGCGGTTCAAAGTGACCAATTGCTGCACCGATGACGATACCGATCAGCACCTGCACATACAGCTGGCTGTACCAGCGGGACTTGGAGATTTCCACGGGAGCACCTCATTTTATTTTTGTGATGGGCGTGTGGCGTGGCGTCAGTGAGTGACGCCTAATAACGGCAGGCCTCCTGCAAGAGGCCGCCGTTCGAGGGCTATCAGCCTTCGCCCAGCTCGCGCATTACTGCGTACAAAGCGGACTTGGCTTCGAAGCCGACACCTGGGATATCCGGCAGACCTACATAGCCATTTTCCACGCGGATCCCGTCAGCGAAGCCGCCGAAAGGCTGGAACACATCCGGGTACGATTCGTTACCGCCCAGGTGCAGACCTGCTGCGATGTTCAGGGACATCTGGTGACCACCGTGAGGAACTACGCGGCGGGAAGACCAACCCATTTCTTCCATCACCTTCAGGGTGCGCATGTACTCCACGAGCCCGTAAGACAGGGCGCAGTCGAACTGGAGGTAGTCGCGATCAGGGCGCATACCACCGTGGCGCAGCAGGTTACGAGCATCCTGATGGGAGAACAGGTTTTCACCAGTAGCCATGGGCAGTTCATAGTGGTTTGCAAGCTCAGCCTGCAGTTCATAGTCCAGCGGATCGCCAACTTCTTCGTACCAGAAGAGGTTGTACTTTTTGATGGCTTCCGCGTAAGCGATACCTGTCTTCAGATCGAAGCGGCCATTGGCATCGACCGCCAGTCGACGACCGTCCCCGACCACTTCAAGTACTGCTTCGATGCGACGGATGTCTTCGTCCAGTGGCACCGCACCGATCTTCATCTTGACGACGTCATAGCCACGATCCAGATAGCTCTGCATTTCTGCTTTGAGCTTGGTCTGATCTTTGCCAGGGTAGTAGTAGCCGCCCGCCGCGTAGACCCAGACCTTGTCATCTGCCACGCCGTTGCGGTAACGGTCGGCCAGCAGGCGATACAGGGGCTTGCCTTCAATCTTCGCAACGGCATCCCACACAGCCATATCAATGGTGCCAACTGCGACTGAGCGCTCGCCGTGGCCACCTGGCTTTTCGTTGGTCATCAGGGTTTTCCAGATGGCGAACGGATCCAGGTTGTTGTTTTCATGATCGACGAGAGTATCTGGATCAGCTTCTGTGATACGCGCCAAGAAGCGATCACGCATCAATGCGCCCTGACCATAGCGACCGTTGGAGTTGAAACCGTAACCGATGACAGGTTTGCCATCGCGAATCACATCCGTGACGACAGCGACAACCGAGCAGGTCATTTTCGAAAAATCGATGTAGGCATTGGCGATTGGAGAAGCGATAGAGACGGTTTTTTCACGGATGTCTACGATACGCATGACGGGTTCCTCTTGTTGTTGGTGGCCCCACGTTATGCTTTGCGATGACACCCGCCCAATGCTATTAATGCCGCGCCCTATGCACAGGAGGCATTGCCCTTGGAACTCGTCTGGCTCGAAGATTTTTCAGCGCTTGCCGAATACGGCAGCTTTGTTCGTGCCGCTGAAGCGCGCCACGTCACTCAGCCGGCCTTCAGCCGCAGAGTCCGTTCACTGGAGAATTGGATGGGCGTGGAGTTGTTTGTGCGCACGCCTCAGGGAGCAACCCTGACCGAGGCTGGAAGGCAGATTTTGCCCAGCGCTCAGGAGGCTGCCAGACGCTTGTACAGGATGCGCACAGAGGCACAGGAGGTGGCAGGGATGGCCGCCAAGACACTGCAATTCGCAGCCACTCACTCCCTGTCTTTTACATTTTTTCCAAGATGGCTGAGAAGCACGGAGAATGGCGCCCCGATAGATGCTGTACGCCTGCACTCAGATAGCATGGCTGTTTGTGAGCAGATGCTGATTCACGGCCAAGTTCAGTTCCTGCTTTGCCATCGCCATCCCGACGTCCCACCTTTGCTGGCCCCTGATCAATTCATTGGGAAGAAGGTTGGAGAGGATGTGYTCGTGCCTTTGGCAAGTGCCTCTGCCAATTTTGGTACCTCACCTGAAACACTGCCTTACTTGGCATACACCCACGAATCGGGTCTAGGCCGCATCGTCGCTCACCGACTCCACGGCAAAGAAGACTACCTTCGCCTCAAGCCTCTTTTTAGTAGCCACCTTGCAGCAGTACTTATGTCCATGGCTTTGGAAAGCAAGGGTGTAGCGTGGTTACCGAAAAGCCTGACGGAACAGGAAATGGCTGATGGACGCCTTGTCAGGGCCCTCGATGAAAGCTGGGATATCCCTTTAGAAATTCATCTAACGCGACCGACAGCCCCAATCAGCCCTTCTGCAGAAGAATTCTGGGCCAAGCTGGGCGACTAAATCCCATTTTGCTGACTCCGGTTTCAATTTATCCAATGCCGTTTCAGGGCCAAAGCAAGATCAAATACGCCACGATTCGTGAAGTGTTTGATCACTGAATCGCCATTGTTTGAAGCTAGTAACCTCACTACGTTCCTGGCCGCGCATCTCCCCAACAACAGCTAGTGCGGCCTGGCAGCGAGGGTTTTATGTTTAATGTTGTTTCTTCTGGCCTTAGGTTTACGTCCGTTTCATGGGAGCGCGCCAATGCTTGGCAGCGCCCTGACTGTAAGGGTCAGACCTGGCGATAATTTGATGATCCTGAAAGCGATGCAGATGGCG
Source organism: Pseudomonas sp. P4_C8 (assembly GCF_056401975.1). Lineage (NCBI taxonomy): Bacteria > Pseudomonadati > Pseudomonadota > Gammaproteobacteria > Pseudomonadales > Pseudomonadaceae > Pseudomonas > Pseudomonas sp. P4_C8. The sequence continues at coordinate 40,585 of NZ_JBFUIH010000019.1, forward strand.
CGGCCTGGCGATGTCCTCGTAATTGACGGTAGTGCCGACCTAACGCGCGCCGTCTTCGGAGGCATCATGCGGGCAATGGCATTGATTGAAGGCCGGAATTGTTGGCGTGGTAATCAATGGCGCTCTGCGCGATCTCGATGAGTGGCAGACCGGCGAGTTGCCAGCCTACGCTATCGGCGGGGTGCATCGAGGGCCAAGCACCGATGGTGGAGGAGAAATCAATGTCCCGATCTCCTGCGCTGGAATGTTGGTTACACCTGGTGATTTGATGATCGGCGACGGCGATGGTGTAGTTGCTGCCGCCCGTTCAGAGCTGCCTGAATTGCTTGTGCGTTGCCACGATTTGCTTGCGCGCGAGCAGGCAACATTGAAGGCTATTGAAGCCGGCACACTAGACCCGAATCGCTTCGACGCTATTTGCGGGCAAAGGGCTGTCCGCTTTAACTTCTCAGGCACGCCGACTCATCCCTACGAGCGACATTCAATTCACTTCTTTGTTAGCGCGATGCAATGCGCACCAGTATCTCTCAACCATCTAACTCATAAGCTAAAGGCGGGCAGCCTCAAATGATCGATTGGGCTATGTACCTGCTGTTGGGCGCGGCCATGGGCACACTCGGAGGGATATTCGGGATCGGTGGTGGACTCATTGCAATCCCGGCTTTGGTGTTGATGTTCGGAATGGATCAACAGCTGGCTCAGGGGACGACGCTCGTCATGGTCGTGCCCAACGTGATGCTCGCGCTGTGGCGATACCACCAACGAACACGAATTTTACTGCGTCATGCGGCGCCATTAGCGGCAGCAGGATTTGTCTTCGCCTGGATAGGATCGATCATTGCCGTAGGCCTGGATCCCGATACCATGCGCATAGGTTTTGCCGTCTTCATGATGCTGCTTTCGGCCTACAGCTATTTGCAGATGTACTTACCTAAACTGCCGCCCAGCAAAGAGCTGCGACATCCATGGCCATGGTTGATGGTCTTGGGATCGGGTTCCGGGATCTTGGGCGGTTTTTTCGGTTTGGGAGCATCGGTATTGGCCACTCCCGTTTTATCCACCGTCTTCGGTACAACCCAAGTAGTTGCGCAAGGGCTATCACTGGCACTGGCCGTTCCGAGTACGGGTGTAACGCTGCTGACTTATGCACTCCACGACCATGTGCAATGGCATCTTGGCCTGCCCATGGCGTTAGGTGGGCTTCTCAGTGTCAGCTGGGGAGTCAAGCTCGCTCATGCCCTGCCCGAAAAGTCTCTTCGCACCTGGTTTTGCCTGTTTCTTATGGTGTGTGCTGCCTTGATGATCACTAAAGCTTGAGACGCATTGAGCAATCACACTGAAAACGGGTTAATTCGATTATTCACAATTCGTGCTGAACGCGTTCACTTTCACGCTCTTGATGCGTGATCAGGGATCAATATGCTGTAGGCATGTTTGTACCCGTGATCTCGAATAAGACAGAGAAAGAATCCAGCCATGAATATGCCTCGAACGCTCTACCAGAAACACATCGATAGCCACACCGTTTGCCCTCTTGATAATCAAGGCCACGTGCTTTTGTACATTGATCGCCAGGTCGCTAACGAATACACGAGCCCCCAGGCATTTAGCGGGATGCGCGAAGCAGGCCGTAAAGTATGGCGGCCAAACGCGACGCTTGCGGTGGTCGACCACGTGAACCCGACCGCACCGGTTCGTATTGCGACCATGCCGGATGCCGGCGGTGCGCAACAGGTCTCGTACTTTGAAGAAAACTGCCGAGACTTTGGAATCGAGCTCTTTGATGTGCTGGACAAGAGACAAGGCATTGAGCACGTCGTAGCGCCAGAGCAAGGCTTCATATTACCTGGGATGGTCGTCGCTGCAGGTGACAGCCACACCACGACTTACGGTGCATTGGGTGCTTTCGGATTTGGCATCGGCACCTCTGAAATCGAGCACCTGCTGGCGTCGCAAACACTGGTCTACAAACGCCTGAAAACCATGCGAGTTACAGTGAACGGGCTGCTCAGTAGCGGTGTCACGTCCAAAGATATCATCATGGCGCTGATCGAAAATATCGGCGCATCAGGCGCCACTGGCTATGCAATCGAATTCGCCGGGCCGGCGATCTCTGAGCTAAGTGTCGAGGCCAGAATGACGATCTGCAACATGGCCGTCGAAGCGGGTGCCAGGGGCGCGTTCATGGCTCCGGATGACAAAGTCTTCGCTTATCTGCAAACCAAACCACGTGCGCCTCAAGGCGAAATGTGGAAGCAGGCAGTTGCTAAGTGGAAAGAACTGCACACTGACGAAGGCGCTGTATTTGACCGCGAGGTAATACTCAACGTTGATGATCTGGAACCGATGGTCACTTGGGGTACAAGCCCCGATCAAGCCTCGCCAGTCGGCGGTTATGTGCCAGACCCTGCCACTCAACCCGACCTCATTCTTCGCCAAGGTATGCAACGCGCTTTGGATTACATGGGTCTGCAGGCGGGCATGCCGCTGAGCGACGTGGTCATCAGCCATGCGTTTATCGGCTCCTGCACTAATGCACGAATTGAAGACTTGCGTGACGTTGCCCGTGTGGTGCGCGGCAAGCGCGTAGCGGCACATGTACGAGCAATGATCGTTCCCGGCTCAACACTGGTTCGTACTCAAGCCGAACAGGAAGGCCTTGCGCAGATATTCCTGGATGCCGGTTTTGAATGGCGGCAGTCGGGTTGCTCGATGTGCCTGGCCATGAATGACGATGTCCTCGCTCCAGGTGACCGCTGCGCATCAAGTACAAATCGCAATTTTGAAGGTCGCCAAGGTGCCGGCGCGCGCACCCATCTCATGAGTCCGGCGATGGTCGCAGCTGCAGCGATCACCGGACATTTGACCGACGTTCGCTCATTCGCCCTGGAGGCTTGAAGCATGCAACCTTTCAACACGGTCAGCGGCAGCGCCGCGCCACTTTTGGCTTCCAACATCGACACCGACGTGATCATGCCCAAGCAGTTTCTCAAGGGTATTGATCGAAAAGGGCTGGATCGCGGTTTGTTCTTCGATCTGCGCTTTCTGGAGTCAGGCGAACCCAACCCTGAGTTCATTCTCAATCAACCCGCCTGGAATGGCGCAGCCTTCCTGGTGGTCGGCTCCAACTTCGGTTGTGGGTCTAGTCGAGAACATGCCGTTTGGGGCCTGAAGCAAGTCGGCATCAGAGCACTCATCGGCACCAGTTTTGCCGGTATTTTTTATGACAACTGCCAGCGCAATGGTGTGTTGGCCATACAGCTTTCTGAAGCCCAGCTAAAGCAGATTGCCAGGGTAGTCAGTGACGCGCCGACAGCACGGATCGAAGTGAATTTACCAGAGCAAACAATCGAATTGGCGGACGGTACTGTGATTCCTTTCGAGATCGACCAACTGCGAAAACAGTCCCTTTTGCTGGGGCTTGATGCGATTGGTACGACGTTGCAGCGGGCCGATCAGATTCGAAGCTTCGAATCTCGGCATCTGGCGGAAAACCCCTGGTTGAGCTGATGAAAATTCCTGGCGGAAGATCACGTGTGTTGATCTTCCGCCCCGGAAGTCACCCAACCGATAGATCGCGAAAGTACTCTTCCAGAAATTCGACGCAGACGCGCAATTTAGCCGACTCGCTTAGGCGAGTGGGATAAACAGCCCAGACATTGGCGCTCTGTGAGTAATCAGCAAGCACCTGCACCAGACGTCCTTTTTCCAGCATCGGTTTCACATCCCACATCGAACGCAGCAGAATGCCGCCACCACTCAGCGCCCACTCCAAAACAATCTCGCCACTGTTGGAAGACAACGGGCCGCTGACGCGCACGGATTCTTCCTGCCCGTTTCTGGTGAGGTTCCACACGCCAAAAGCGTTGTTTCGCTCTTTCAGCACCAGGCAATCATGGTTTTTGAGATCTTCCAACGACTGAGGCGTGCCCCGCCGCTCCAGATACTCGGGCGTTGCACACAGCACGCGCCGATTACTCACAAGCTTGCGCCCCAAATGCTGACCCGGCAGGTCATCTCCCACACGTATCTCCAAATCGAACCCTTCGCTGACTATGTCGACGACGCGATCAAACACGTCCAAGCGAATATCGAGTTTTGGATAAGTCTGCGAGAGCTTGCAGATCGCTGGCGCAACGTGATTGCGTCCAAAACCGAAGCTGCTGCAAATATGCAACGAGCCCATGGGCTGATGGCGCGCCTCGGATATTTCCCCAACAAAATCGTCGAGATCACCCAGCAATTTTTCAGCCCATACCCGCACCCGCTCACCATCATCGGTCAAGGCAATACGTCTGGTTGTGCGGTGCAATAGCCTTGTCGACAGAGTTGTTTCGAGCACCGCTATCCGCTTGCTGATGTAAGCGGGCGAGTAGCCCAGCTCCTCGGCAGCACTGGCAAAGCTGTTTTTTCGAACGACAGTAAGAAAAACATTGAGGTCTTCAGGCAAGGGGAATTGGTCACGATTCGTGTTCATGCGCCTCATACTTCCGCTATTTATCACGTGATTTGCGAAGGATACCATCGAATTACCGAGTGGCAACTTGAGCCCGGTTAACCGTGGTTTCTGAATCCTCGATAAAAACAACATGAGGAAATAGCGTAATGAACAGTCCCTATGAGCAATCCCTGAAAGTAGATGCTGAAGGCGGTTTTCTTCAACGCCTACGAAACCTTTGTGCCTACGAAATTGGTGTTATCCCATTGCCGATTTTCCTCGGCATAGCCTTGATTGTATTTCTCTCGGCGCACTTGGGTTTCCTGCCCAAAAACATGATCGGCGGCCTCGCTGTAATCATGACCATGGGCGTGTTTTTTGGTCAGTTGGGGTCGCGCCTTCCGCTACTCAAGGAAATTGGTGGCGGGGCCATCTTGTGCCTGATGCTGCCATCGGTGCTGGTGTTTTACGGCTTCTTCGGGCCGGCAACGATTGATGCGACCAAGATGCTGATGAAGGAGGCTAACTTCCTCTACTTCGTGATTGCCAGCCTGGTTGTCGGCAGCATTCTGGGGATGAGTCGCTTTATCCTGGTTCAGGGCATGATCCGGATGTTCATCCCCCTGCTCGTCGGCACCTTGGCCGCCGTCGGAAGCGGGTTGATTGTAGGCAAGCTGGCCGGCTACAGCTTCTACCACACGTTCTTCTTCATCATCGTACCAATTATTGGCGGTGGGATCGGTGAAGGGATTCTGCCTTTGTCGCTGGCTTACTCAGCGATCCTCGGTGGCACGCCCGATATCTATGTCGCGCAATTGGTGCCCGCCGCCGTAGTCGGCAACATCGCAGCAATCATCTGCGCAGGTTACTTGGCTCGTCTGGCGCTGAAACGTCCGAACATCAATGGTGAAGGCTCACTGATTCGTGCCAAAGCTGAGAATGACAAATTCAAGGTCAAGGAAGAGACGAACTCCGGCGTCGACCTTCGCGTCATGGGTGCAGGCGTGCTGATCATCTGCGCCTTCTTCGTCCTGGGCGGTTTGCTGGAAAAAGTAGTCGGCATCCCGGGGCCAGTGATGATGATTCTGGCCGCCGTACTGTTTAAGTACATCCGTGTCCTGCCGGAAAAACTGGAGAAAGGTGCGCAATCGTTCTACAAACTGGTTTCCGCCGCCTTCATCTGGCCGGTCATGATCGGCCTCGGCATGCTCTATGTACCGCTGGATAGCGTGGTAAAAGTCTTCTCGATTGGCTATGTGCTGGTGTGCGTATCAGTCGTGGTATCGATGACAGTCGCGGGTTTCTTCATTGGCAATGTGATGAAGATGTATCCCATCGAATCGGCCATTGTCACCTGCTGCCACAGCGGTCTGGGAGGCACTGGAGACGTTGCAATTCTCTCGGCTTCTAATCGGATGTCGCTGATGCCTTTCGCTCAGATTTCAACGCGCATTGGCGGAGCATCGACGGTAATTCTCGCAACTATTTTGTTAGGTATTTTCGCTTGAATGGAATAGTAAGCCCACGATACGAGCACTAAGCTGTACTGCTTCTGAAATCTATCTTCACTGTTACCGTATCAACGAAAAAGGGCCCTTAACGGGCCCTTTTGTACTCAAACCAAACTCACTTGGTCAGCCAGGACTCGTCGATGTCGGAGCCATACGGCTATTGCTCGCGCATACGCCTTATATCCCTCTGAGGCGGCTCACCAAACAGACGGCTGTACTCACGACTGAACTGCGAAGAGCTTTCATATCCGACCAGACCGCCGGCGCTACTCGCATCTACATTTTGACTTAGCATCATCTGCCGTGCAGCTTGCAGCTTGCAGCCTGAGCTGCTTCTGATATTGCAAAGGGCTCATCCCGGTTACTGCACGGAAGTGCTGCCGGAATGTAGACGGGCTCATGTAAACGGTAGCTGCCAAGTCATCCATGCGAAGCGCCTGACTGAAATTGAGCTTAAGCCAGGCGACTGCTTTGGCTATTTGTTGACTTGGGGAGCCGGCGCTGACGACGTGGAGCAGTTGCGGCCCATGGGCTCCACTTAGCAGGCGAACGACTATCTCTTCTTTGATCAAGGGCGCAATGGCAGCGATCAAAGCCGGTTCATCGAGTAGCCCAACCAGCCGCTCAAGAGCGTCCAGCACATTCACTTCCAGTGTCTGCACAGTGACAGGCCTAAACCCATCATCCTTCATGCGTTGAGATAGCTGCAGACGCTCGGCTACCTGCATAACCATAGTACTGTCGAAGGTCAGCATCATGCCTAAAAACGGGTGCGTATAGCTGGCTTGGGTAACATTCGCTATCACGGGAAGGTCTACGCTCGTGACCATCGATTGCCCAGGGGCATAAGTGAGCACCTCCTCACCCACCATGACTTGCTTGCAGCCTTGCAAGCATAAGCCGATACCCAAGCCATAAATGCAGTGCAAAGGTACTGTAACCGCATTGCGGCGGTGAAGGCTCAGGCCCGGAATGGCTGTTTGGTGGTCGCAATCGGTGCGCACAATTTGGCTCACGAGTTCAGCCAACCGACCAGTGTCGCCGTAGGTACGGTTATTTTTAGAAGCAGCGTGCACGTTCATCTCCTAAAGAGTCACGACGCTACAACGCGCCACGATCAATTCCGTTACTCACCCTAACAATGTCTGACATGACTGCCAGAGCAATCTCGGCAGGCGTCTTGCTTCCGAGGTTAAGACCAATCGGAGCATGTATACGGTCGATGACTCGATCCTCCAACTTTCCGATTCGTCTGACCCGCTCCAGGCGCTTTTCACTGGTGCGTCTTGAGCCCATGGCGCCGATGTAGAAAGCGGAAGTCATAACGGCCTCAAGGAGTGTCAAATCATCCAGTCGGGGATCGTGGGTCAGAGCTACTACTGCAGTGGCGGCGTGGCAGCCCCCTTGAGAAATATAGGTCGCGGGTAGCATTTCGATAAGCTGTACGCCGGGGACGTTAAAGTGCGCTGTCAACTCCGTTCGTGGGTCACACACAATTACTTCATACCCCAGCGCCACGGCAAAACTGGCGCAAAACTCGGCTACCGGTGATAGCCCCGCTATCAGTAGTCGCTGAGCCGCCCCTATCCTCAGACGCACATGACCAGGCTCAACAGCGACGGTCGCGCAGACAGTTGCGTCAGTTTCGATATGAGCATGGGTCGTGCCCAATACGACATGGCGTACAATCAACTGACGGCCCTGCAGAGCACTCAATAGGATCGCAAAATGCTCACGACTTTGGCAGTCGGGCTCGAAGCGTTCGACCAGTACATCCAGCACGCCTCCACACGGCAATTCCAAGGATGGCGCGAGTCCGCCCTCACCGTAACGAATGATCTGGTTATGAACCGCAAACTCCTCGCGTCCCAGTCTTTCTAAAAAGTCCTCTTCTACGCAGCCCCCTGAGAGCGACCCGCAATTGTGTCCCGACTGCAGCGCGACAAGCATCGCCCCAGGCCCTCGGGGAGCAGAGCCGAAGGTTGCCAGGACAGTGCAGAGCCACACACTGTTGCCCCCTTCGAGCCATTTAAGTGCCTGCTGGATCACTTGGACGTCAAGATTCTTCATAGGTCATACAGCGTCAAGAATCATACGAGGAGCTTATCCATGGTGATCGGCAAATCACGAACACGCTTGCCGGTAGCGTGGTAGACCGCATTACTGATTGCTGCCGCAACTCCAACGATCCCCAATTCACCGACTGCTTTACCACCCAGCGCACTGGCCTGTAGATCAGGCACGCCTACATTGATGGTAATGATCTCGGGTACATCTGCATTCACTGGAACAACATAGTCGGCAAGATTGGCATTAACGATACGTCCGTCTCGGCGGTCAATGTGGCCTTCCTCAAGCAATGCCTGACCCAGTCCCATAACCATCCCTCCGATCCACTGGCTTTCGGCGAGCTTCGGGTTGTAGACCCTACCACTGTCGAAAGCAGCGACCATACGTTTGACCCTCACCGTCCCGAAGTCTTCGTCCACCCGAACTTCAACAAAATGCACACCCCAGCTGTGCGCCGAAACGCCGCCAGTTGTCGGCGACTGCATCTGACTAAAACCATGAGCTGCCGCTTCCCGATCTGCCTCCGTAGCGCCTGCTTTGAAGGTGTCGGTCGAAATTTCAAATCGGTCTCGCCCGAGAGCCTTCAGGAGATCCGCTAATGCCACCCCATCACCGGGCCTTTGTGAGGGCTTTATGCGACCGTTTTTGAACACCAGATTACCGATGTCCATTCCATGCAAGGGAGACTTGGGATCTGTTGTCGCAATTCTCAGCAGCTCGTTGCGAGCAACTTTCGCCGCTTTGTACACTGCCCCGGTGAGATTGTTCGCCAGTTGCGATCCACCGGCTACGGGGGCACGGGGCAAGCTCGTATCGCCCAGAGTCACCTTCACTGAACGGGTTGGGACATCCAACACTTCGGCGGCGGTTTGGGCGAGGATCGTATAAGTACCAGTACCCAGGTCGGTGCCTCCACTGAGCACCTCAATCAGACCATCGCGGTGAATGATGATCTTGGCTTCACCAGGAGTTCGCCACACCGGATAGGTACCTGCTGCCATACCCCACCCAATCAGCTCGCGACCTTCACGCATTGAGCGCGGTTTTGGATTGCGACTGGCCCAACCAAATGCATTGGCGCCGGCGGTATAACCCTCGCGAAGACGCCGTGTCGTCCACGGGATGTTTGCCTTCGGATCGTGGGGTGCCCAATTACGCAGTCGTAACTCGATGGGATCGAGCCCGACTTCGTAGGCAAGTTCATCCATGGCGGTTTCGAGTGCGTAGGTGCTGATGTTTTCCCCTGGCGCACGCATCCAGCCGGGATTAACCGTGTTCACCGGAATGATGCTGTGGCGGGCCAGCATGTTGGGTGTGGCGTACATTAGTGCGGTTACTGAAGTGCTGGGCTCCAAGTGAGTATCGTCAATCGCCGTCTCGTTCCATCCCTCATGCAAGACTGAGAGAAGGATGCCTTGCTGTGTAGCGCCCAATGCCAGTCGTTGGCTTGTACGTGGACGTCCACCGTATCCCGTGAAAGTCTGGGGACGAGTCAGGGACACTTTCAGAGGCCGCCCCAAAACCATGGATGCCGCGCATGCCATTGCAACGTGGGGATGAGGCGCGATTTTGCAACCAAAGCCACCACCGACGAATGGAGAAACGATTCGCACATTGGACATGTCGATGCCCATCCACTGGGCGATAACATTGCGGGCACCACCCACCCATTGGCTCGATTCATACACCGTCAGACTGTCCCCACTCCACTGTGCGATACAGGCATGGGGCTCCATTGGAACGTTATATTCGCGCGGTGTTGTGTAGATCCCTTCCACCTTGACCGCCGCAGAAGCCATAGCCAATTCGGCTTCCCCCCATTTCGCTTGCAGATCATCAATGGGCTGAGGTTTTGTCCGTCGATCATCGGGGTCAATAATGGCTTGGGTTTGTTCGTAGCTGACCTTCAAGAGACAAGCGGCTTCGGTCGCTTGCTCGAAAGTTTCAGCAACAACCAAGGCAATGTGCTGCCCGTTCCAGCGAACCTGGTCGTCTTGCAGCGGCGTGAAGCTTTCGGTGGCGGCACCGCCTTTGATAAACGGAGTGGCTTGCTGAATCGTTAGCCGATTGAGATGCGTATAGACAGCAACCACTCCAGCAGCGGTTTCAGCCGGAGTAGCATCGATTGCAGCGATGCGTCCGGCGGCGATGGTTGATTGCACAACAACGCCGTAGAGCATCCCTTCAATGGCATGCTCAATGGCATAGCGTGCCTCACCTCTCACTTTAAGAGCCCCATCCTGACGGGACGCACGCTCCCCAAGCGCACCGTTGGGCTCTATGCTGACCATTGGCGCGGCCTCGCCGGTTAATGGGTTCAATGCTAGCCCGGTGTAAGCTACGGCAGAACCGGCGGCGGCAGTTTTGAGCAGAATCCGCCGACTGATATTGGGATTGAAGAGATCGTTCATACCAAGCCTCCAGCTGCCATCAGCGCTCTCGCAACCACGCGTGGTGCCAAAATTATCTTGAAGCCATTGTGTTCCCGAGCATGCGCACCATCGACAGCGTGGCGGGCTGCCTCACGAAGTACCTTTTCGGTAAATGGCTTACCAATGAGTGCTTGCTCCACAGCACGGGCACGCCATGGTTTGGTGCCCACTCCACCCAATGCAATGCGCACATTGCGAATGGTGTGGCCGTCACTTTCGAACTCCACACCTACAGCAGCACTTGCTGCAGCAAACTCATAAGAGGCGCGATCACGCACCTTGAGATAGTGAGAATGCTTAAGTGCTGGAATCACAGGGACTTCAACGCCAACGATAATTTCCCCAGCAGCCAGATCGTGCTCAATGTCGGGGCGGTTACCTGGTAGTCGATAGAAGTCATCTGCGGACACCGAACGATCACTATCACCACGGATCAAAATTCTCGCATCGAAAGCCACCAACGCGACAGCTRGGTCACCAGGATAGGTGGCAATACACGCGTCGCTGCCGCCCAGCACAGCATGATTGCGATTCACACCATTGAGCGCCACACAGCCGGAGCCAGGGGTGCGTTTGTTGCAATCGGGGTAAGCGGCAGGATCGCGGAAGTAAGTGCAACGCGTGCGCTGCATGAGGTTGCCACCAATTGATGCCATGTTGCGCAATTGAGGAGAGGCGGCACGCCACAATGCGTCACTCAGAACCGGTGCCTGGGTCTGTATCCGGGTATCCGCAGCTACCTGGCTCATTTTGGCCAAGGCTCCAATATGGATTTGTTCAGCGCTGAAAGTGATGTAACTCAAACCTGGCAAATGATTGATATCAACCAGCCGAGCCGGACGTTCCACTCCACACTTCATCAAATCCAGTAACGTTGTGCCGCCTGCAAGGAATCGAGTCTCGGGCGCGCTGACTTCCTGGCGCGCGATGTTCAAGTCGTCTGGGCGAATATAGTCAAACGCTCTCATGCCTTGCCCCCCTGCAAACGTGCCGCCGCTGTTCGGACGGCGGTAACGATGTGTGGGTAAGCACCACAGCGACAGAGGTTGCCGCTCATGTATTCGCGAATGGCATCGTCCGAGCCGGTATGTCCTTCACGTATGCAAGCGACCGCAGACATGATCTGACCAGGCGTGCAATACCCACACTGGAAAGCATCAAACTCTACGAAAGCGGCTTGCACAGCGTGCAAGGTACCGTCGGCTTGAGCCAATCCTTCGATGGTGGTCACGTCACGGCCTTGGACTTGAGCAGCCAACGTCAGGCAGCTCAGTACACGCTGTCCGTCGACGTGCACCGTACATGCACCACACTGACCTTGGTCGCAACCTTTCTTAGTTCCAGGGAGGGCAGCATGTTCACGCAGGGTATCGAGTAACGTGGTACGGGAGTCGAGTTCAAAGTCCCGCTGTGCGCCGTTGATGGTGAGCTGAAGTCTGTTACGGTCTGCCATGCTGGCCTCTCCAATAAAGTCCGACAGCGCTTAGCAAGGCGTTACACAAGCGCCATTTCGTGCTTCAAGTATGCTTTGCTCGGGCCTTGGAGAATTGCCTGATCGGCGGGGTTTATTGCCTGATCCGACGACGTTTTTTGCTCTCACGCTGAGCGTAACAAGATGTTACTGAGCCTGTGGCTGCTCGAAATGACGAAGGCAATGAGACGCCGCCTTGGGACACAGAGCGGCTGCAGCGTTTTTCGTTGGGCCCTGCATGCTCAGTCTGATTTCCAAAGTTTCTGACTACAGCTTGTGGAAGATGTAATCAGAACAACCGGAGGCATCAACTTCGACACCTATATCACCTAGATGCTGGCGTAATCCTTGATCATCAACTCGCACGCGCCAATGAGGGCTCTCCGTTTTATGAAGCCCTGCATCGTAGTTCTGGATCGCATTGATCAATACAGTCCGCTCAGGTAGATAGACCGCAAGCGCATTTTCTTTCCAGGCTGCTGTGGTCATGCCCATGGACTCGCAAATGGCGACTTTTGCTCCAGCATCGTTTCTGTCTGCTTCCCGTGACTGATCTACTTGGCTGGCTAACGTTGGGTCTACGATTCGATCAGAAAAAATGATTTCGCCCTCATCCCATACCTCTGGCGGACATGCCTTCTGCGCTGGATTCAAGGAGATAAAAGGTGAGATCTCCATTGGGTAAATCCGGCAAACCAAAGGCCGCTCTTCATAGATCCCGCACCGATCTTGGTCGTCCAGGTTAGGGCATTGCATGAGCGCATTTGCAGCCAGAATCGCAACAGCTCTGATCTTGGCAGTACCGCTATCAACTTCAATTGCACGGCGGGAGCTGTGAACGAATTTCGCCGGTTCGGTGGGATAAAGCGTCTCATCGAATGCTTCGAGAATCACAGCCACGTCATGGCCGCGCTGCAGCCACTGCCTCGACTCACTCAACGTCAGGGGAATCAGGCGTCCCTTGCAGCAGACTCCACAGCCGTTGCAGGCAAAGCGTATAGCAGTATTTTCCATGAACACACTCGACATAGTTTGACCAACCACCACCGTGGGGCTCTGGGCAAAGCTCCCGTCGAGGTGAAATTGACGTTGTCTAAATTATGTCGAGCAGATTCAACAGGTGATTGCTGAATCCATTCGAATACTTGCCGTTTCCAACGTAAATGCTCCTTCTTCTACCAAGGTGGTTCAGCGTAATGAGAGCGTTGCGCAGAGATGGTAATGACCGAGCTTGAAGGTGAAGTTCGTCGTTTTAGGCAACTTTTTACCCGAACCCTGCAAACCACTCCGGCTCATTGCGGGGAGAATAAATCACTGCTTTCGCAGACGGGCCGCCAGGCCGCATTAGGGCCAAAGGCCTACGAATGCCCATCTCTAACCTATGAGGACTATCAAATGGCTGACAAAAAGGTTTGGCTTATAACAGGAGCGAGCCGAGGTCTCGGCGTTCACCTGGCACAGGTAGCTCTGACAGCTGGCCACGTGGTGGTCGCTACCGGGCGAGATCCGAAAAAGGTAGAGATCGCTGTAGGCGCTCATGAAGATCTGCTGACTGTGAAACTCGACGTCACCCGCCCGGAAGAAGCAGAAACAGCGGTGGCAGCCGCATTAAGCAAATTCGGTCGGATCGACGTGCTCATCAACAACGCAGGCGATTTTTACGCAGGTTTCTTTGAGGAGCTCACACCAGATCATGTTCGGAGCCAAATCGAGACGCTGCTGTTCGGCCCGATGAATGTGACCCGTGCGGTATTACCCGTCATGCGCAGGCAGCGGTCAGGCCTGGTGGCAACTGTCTCCTCCACAGCAGGCATCGTTGGCGGCACTTTCTGCAGCGCCTACGCCGCCGGCAAATTTGGCGTTGAAGGATGGATGGAGTCATTGGCTTCGGAGGTCGAACAATTCGGCGTCAAGACCATGCTGATAGAGCCAGGCTTCTTCCGCACCGATCTACTCACTGCCAATTCCACTACATTCGCTGAGCCTGTAATCGAGGATTACGCGGAGAAGACGCGTGAAACCGTAAAAGCCTGGAGCGACATGAGCGGTAAGCAAGGAGGAGACCCCGCAAAGCTGGCGGTGGCCATTATTCAACTAGCTGGGAGCGAAACTCCTCCAGCTCGATTCGCTGGTGGAGCGGATGCCATCGAGGCTTTCGAGAATAAGGCCAAGGTTCTTCTGGAACAAGCCAACGCACACCGCTCGCTGTCGTCCTCGTTGGCGCACGACGAAGACTAACCAGAGATCGATAACTTCACCGGCAGGGTGGCCCTCGTTACAGGCGCAGGTGCGGGAATCGGTTTAGCAACCGCGAAGGCTTTCGCCGAGGCAGGTGCCTCGGTAGTTCTTGCTGATGTGAACGAGACACAGCTTTTTCACGAAACTCAAATCCTGCTTGCTGCGGGGCAGCAGGCTACGGCCATCGTTTGCGATGTGGCGGACGAAGTCCAAGTTGCCTCAATGGTTGAGAGAGCAGTAACTATTTACGGTCGCCTGAACATGGCATTCAACAATGCTGGTAGCCACTCATACGCGTATTGGTGTTGCTACCCCTGCCCTCGCAACACCGAAATATCCCTCTTTGGGGGTACGCCAAACAGACGGCTGTATTCGCGGCTGAACTGGGATGGGCTTTCATATCCGACCTTGTAAGCCGCACTGGAAACGTCTTGGTGTTCATTGAGCATCAACCGTCTTGCTTCATTCAGTCGCAGCCATTTTTGATACTGCAAGGGGCTCATTGCAGTGAGTTGGCGGAAGTGGTGGTGAAAGGTCGGAGTGCTCATCTGCACCCGGGCCGCAAGTTCGTCGACGCGAAGCGCCAAGGTGTAATTCAACTTCAGCCAATCGATGGCTTTCGCGATCCGATAACCTTGACCATCGACAGACGTTATTTGTCGCAGCCGGCTCGCTTGATCACTCTGCAAGAGACGGTAGTGAATCTCGCGTTGGATCAAGGGTGCAAGGACAGGGATGGACTCCGGCTCATCGAGCAGTGCCAATAAGCGCTCGAATGAGGCCAGCATAGCTGGTGTCACGGAACCAATTCCTACCCCCTTCGCAACTGATCGATCACGGGTTGGCGGCAGGTCACTTTGCGCTATCAGCTCAGCCAGCATGCGTAGATCGAGTTTCAACGTCAGCCCCAAGCATGGTTGTTCCGGGCTTGCCGTCAGCACTTCTGAATTGGCAGGCAAGTCTAATGAGGTGATCAGAAACCGCGACGTGTCATAGGGGTAGCCCTCGCCACCAACCCAGAGCTGTTTCTCACCTCGGGCGATGAGAATGATGCTTGGCTCAACCATGCAGACGATGGGCGGTGCTGGATGTTCGCGCCTGAAGAAGCCGAGACCTGTAATGGCCGTTCCGTAATCACCTGGTTTCGAGATCTGCGCGCCGATGATCTGCGCAAGCTTTTCTTGTGGCGATGTCTGTTGAGAGTCGGTCTTGGATTTGTTCGTCATATTCGTCTTATACCTCTTCACAGAACTCTAACTCGCCAGCTCCCGACCGTCCTGCAAAAAAACAGAGACTCATAGAATCAGGCAAGTAATCCAGTGGAATGCACTACAGAGAGCCTTGGCAGACCCGGAAAATGTCCATCCGACAAATCCTTTGAGGTCTCTCCCATGCTTGTACAAGCCTATGGCGCTCACGCTGGCGACAAACCCCTTGAGCCGATGCAGATCAATCGCCGCGAGCCGGCAGCCCATGATGTTCAGATCGATATCGCCTTCTGTGGCATCTGCCATTCGGATTTGCACCAAGTGCGCGCAGAGTGGGCAGGCACGCAATTTCCTTGTGTACCTGGGCATGAAATTGTCGGTCGCGTATCGGCGGTGGGCGCACATGTAGCGGATTTCAAAGTCGGCGATCTGGTCGGTGTCGGCTGCGTCGTCGACAGTTGCAAACACTGTGACGACTGTGACACAGGCCTGGAAAACTACTGCGATGAGATGGTCGGTACCTACAACTTCCCGACACCGGATGCACCTGGCTGGACGCTGGGCGGCTACTCGCAAAACATCGTGGTGCATGAGCGCTACGTGTTACGCATCCGCCATCCCGAGGCGCAACTAGCTGCCGTCGCCCCGCTGCTGTGCGCGGGCATCACCACTTACTCTCCTCTGCGTCACTGGAACGCCGGCCCAGGCAAGAAAATAGGTGTGGTCGGCATCGGCGGTCTGGGTCACATGGGCATCAAGTTGGCCCACGCGATGGGCGCCCACGTCGTGGCGTTCACCACCTCTGAAAACAAGCGCGAGGCGGCAAAGGAGTTAGGCGCCGATGAGGTGGTCGTATCGCGTAACCCTGAAGAAATGGCTGCACATACCAAGAGTTTCGACTTCATTCTCAACACCGTCGCAGCCCCACACGATCTTGATGCTTTTTTGGTTCTGCTCAAGCGTGATGGTGCACTGACGCTAGTCGGCGCACCGGCCTCGCCGCATCCGTCACCCAACGTGTTCAACCTGATCATGAAGCGCCGAACGATTGCCGGTTCGATGATCGGAGGCATCCCGGAAACACAGGAGATGCTTGATTTCTGTGCCGAGCACAGCATCGTCGCCGACATCGAACTGGTTCGAGCAGACCAGATAAATGAATCCTACGAGCGAATGCTCAAGGGTGACGTCAAGTATCGCTTCGTGATCGACAACTCCACATTGGTTGATTGAGCGCCTCAGATTCGGGGCTGCGACGCTTCGCGCAATACAGGATTCAAACAATGACTGATCACCTTCTACCAGTGCCCCATAAATCATGGGGCGCCGTACTCGCCATGTCGCTCGCCGCCTTCGTGCTGGTGGCATCGGAGTTCATGCCCGTCAGCCTGCTGACACCAATTGCCGCCGATCTGCATATCACCGAAGGACAAGCCGGTCAGGGCATTTCCGTTTCGGGGCTGTTTGCCTTATTCACCAGCCTTCTTATCCCGCTGGTGGCGGCACGAGTTGACCGTAAACCGCTGCTTCTTTCACTGACGCTGTTGATGACCCTTTCTGGAACAGTCGTCGCGTTCGCCCCGAACTACTGGGTGTTCATGATCGGCCGTGCGCTGATCGGTATTGCGATAGGTGGCTTCTGGTCATTGTCGGCGGCAACCGCCATGCGTCTGGTGCCTGACGACCAGATCACTCGCGCAATGGCAATCGTCAACGGCGGCAACGCTTTGGCGACAGTTATTGCTGCGCCATTGGGTAGTTTTCTTGGCGCCCTGATTGGCTGGCGCGGTGCATTCTTGTGCGTCATCCCAGTCGCGATAGTCGCCTGTGTCTGGCTGTTGTTAAGCCTTCCAGCAATGAAATCGCACAACGGTTCAGGCACTGGCAACGTCTTCAAGCTAATGAAAAGCACGCCGGTTGCGTTAGGCATGGTGGCGGTCAGTGTGTTTTTCATGGGCCAGTTCATGCTGTTTACCTATTTGCGCCCATTCCTTGAAACGGTCACTCATGTCAGTGTCTCCATGCTGTCGCTGATGTTGCTCGTGCTGGGTCTGGCGGGCCTTGCCGGAACCTTCCTGATTGAAGCGTTCTTGAAAAATGGCCTGTATCGAATCCTCATCGTCATCCCGATCCTGATGGCAGTGATTGCACTGGCGCTTGTTTCATTCGGTAGCTCGGCAGCCACTACGACTGTCCTGCTTGGCCTATGGGGACTGGTTGCGACTGCGGCGCCCGTGGGATGGTGGATATGGCTGGCAAGAACGTTGCCAGACTCTGCTGAAGCGGGAGGCGGTTTAATGGTGGCGATCATCCAACTCGCTATTGCGTCTGGCGCAACCGTTGGCGGGCTGGTCTTTGACTCGAGCGGCTATCAAGCGACCTTCGAATTGAGCGCCACTTTGCTAGGCGTGGCGGCCGTTCTTGCCTTCCTGGCTGCACGCGCAGCATTGCGGGAGCCTGTTGCATCGGTAAGCATTGCTTGAAATAACCGCAAGACACGCCAAGGCATGTCTTGCGGTTTCGGTGGAGGATACGCTCGAAAATTGGACGTGACCGTCAGCGTGCGCTGTCGATGATTTGGCCACCATCCGGAGTAAGGCTGTAACCCGTCAGGAACTGCCCATCCTTGCTGGCAAGGAACAGCACGACCGGCGCAATATCCTCTTCGGGCGATCCATAACGGCCAAGTGCGTTAGTGGGTGCGGGCGCATTGGCCGCTACCCTCCAAGTGTCTGCGACCGGCATGGCATTGTTTACCGTTATCTTGTCAGCGCCCCACTCCCTCGCCGCCGAACGGGTCAGGGCACGCACCGCCTCCTTTGCCATGTTGTAAGGGGCGTAACCCTGCAAGCCGATGACACCGGCCAACGATGCAAAGTTGATGACTCTACCCTCCCCGCTGGCTTTCAGGTGTGGGTAGCAGGCTTGCATCGTCCGCAGATAGGCAATCGGCCCCATTTCCAGATTGCGTTGCAATTGCTCGGCCGACAGTTCGAGTACCGACGAAAAGACCGCCGAAGGGTCGAAGGCATTGTTCACCAGGATGTCGATCCGGCCATATTCAGCAACGACCTTTTCCACCGCGCTTTTGATCTGATCCGGGTCGGCGATATCACACACCACTCCGAAAGCGATGCCGCCCGCCGCCTGGATCTCGGCGACGACACCCGCGACATTTTCAGCCGTGCGGGAAACACTACGAACTGGCGGCAGACACTACGAATGGCTTTACCGTTGTCCTTGCGAAAGTCGGCAATGGTTTTAAAGTCCGGGGCCAAACGCCCCGTGAGCCACATCAGTTCGACGTTGCGCTCGGCTTCACGCTCAAGCCGGCGACTGGACTGAATCCGATTGAGATAGCCGTAGATATAGATCTTCAGCAAGACCGCTGGGTGGTAGGCCGGACGACCCGTTGCAGCAGGATCGACACCCTCAAACCCAAGTACACCCAGGTCGAGTTCATCGACGAAAACGTCGACCACTCGCACTGGATTTTCTTCGGCTACGTAATCGTCCAAGCACTCAGGCAGCATCGTGACTTGCGTCCGAGCCTCACCCTCAATGAATCGCTTCATGATCGCCCCCGATACGATCTAGGCGATCAGAAGGTTAAACAATCACTGGCGTTTTCACACACTCTGGGCCATAAGCAGACGGTCAGGGTTGCATTTGATTAGACGTTAAGTGCTAAGGGCGGCCAGTTTGCGACGACCGCCAATAGTCACAAAGATCAGATACGTTCGACGCCGGTCTTGCCAGATGCGACCAGGCGCTCCAGCAAATGTGCTGGCTGGAACCACATGGCTCCATAGGCACCAAGTACCTCTCGGTAATGACCGATTCGCTCCAGCACATGCGCAAGCCCCAGCCCTTCGGCGTAGTGCAATGGGCCACCGCGCCAGGCCGGGAAGCCGTAGCCATTAATCCAAACCAGATCGATGTCGCTGCTGCGCTGGGCGATGCCTTCGTCGAGCAACTGGACACCTTCATTGATCAGCATCAACAGGCAGCGATCGTGGATTTCCTGATCGCTGATCACTCGGCGCTGGATGCCCAACTCACCGGCGATTTTCTCGGCCAGTGCGACCACTTCCGGATCATCCTTGCGCTCGCGACCTTCATAGAGGTAATAGCCGCGACTGGTTTTCTGACCGAAACGGCCGAGGGCGTAGAGCGCATCGGCAAGTTTGCAGTAACCGGGATCATAGGCAATGACCTCGCGGCGCGACTCACGAACCAGAAAGCTGACATCGATGCCCGCCAGATCGTGCATGGCAAAGACGCCCATCGCCATGCCCAGACCAGTGAGTACCTTGTCAATCTGTGCAGGCGTGGCGCCCTCCAGCAGCATACGATGCGCCTCGCGGGAATAGGGTTCGAGCATGCGATTGCCGATGAAGCCGAAGCACACCCCGGAAACCACCGGGATCTTGCCAATGCGCTTGGCCACTTTCAGCGTGGTGGTCAGGACATCGGCGGCCGTGGCCGCGCCGCGCACTACTTCAAGCAGGCGCATGACGTTGGCCGGGCTGAAGAAATGCAGGCCGACCACGTCCTGCGGCCGGCGGGTGACAGCAGCAATGGCATCGAGATCCAGGGTGGAGGTATTGCTGGCAAGAATCGCGCCTGCCTTACACACCTCATCCAGGGTGCGAAACACCTGCTGCTTGATCGGCAGATTCTCGAATACGGCTTCGATCACCAGGTCAGCGTCGGCGATATCGGCGTAGTCCAGAGTGCCGTGGATCAGCGCCAGTCGCTCATTCACTTGCTCGGCTGTGAGCTTGCCGCGCTGGACACTGGTGTCGTAGTTTTTGCGGATTAGTGCCAGGCCGCGCTCCAGAGCATCAGCCTTGAACTCCAGCAGCGTCACCGCCATGCCCGCATTGGCGAAGTTCATGGCAATCCCTCCGCCCATGGTGCCGGCACCAATGACCGCGACCCGGTTGACCGGACGAATCGACGCGCCGGCGTCCAGCCCCGGCAACTTGCCGACTTCACGTTCGGCGAAGAACACATAGCGCAGGGCCTCGGACTCGGTGGAAGCCTCGGCCTCTTTGAACAACTCGCCCTCACGGGCCAGACCCTCGGCCAGCGGCAGATTGCAGGCTGCTTCTATCGCCGCCACCACCCGCTGCGGCGCGCTCTGGCCTTTCCAGCGCGACTGATTCGCCGCGCGGTAGTCGGCAAAATAGCCCGGCAGCAAGGCTGCGCCCGGGTTTGGGTGCGGCCAGTTCGGGCGGCACGGGCGGCCCGGCGCCTGTCTGGGAATCAGTGCTAAGGCCAATGCCTTGGCCGTTTCTAGCAAACTATCAACGGTGGGTGCCACCCAATCCAGCAGCCCCAGCACTTGTGCTCGATGGGTGCCGATCGGCTCGCCGGACGCAATAAATTTCAGCGCTGCAGCGGCGCCAATCAGACGCGGCAAACGTTGCGTACCACCAGCGCCAGGCAGCAAGCCAAGCTTGATTTCCGGCAGGCCAAGGCGCGCGCCGGCTTCAGCCACCCGGTACCCGCAGGCCATGGCGAGCTCAAGCCCACCGCCCAATGCCAGCCCACCGATGGCGGCGATTAGCGGTTTGTCTAACTCGGTCAGACGGGTCAGCAGACTTGGCAGGTCCGGCTTGGCGAATGACGCCGGGCTACCAAACTCGGATATGTCAGCGCCGGCGCTAAACACAGAACCTTCACCGTGGAGAATAATCGCTTTCACACTGGCGTCCGCGACGGCACGTTCACAGGCCTCCAGCAATTGTTCGCGCAAGGCCTGGCCGAGAGCGTTGACGGGAGCATTGGCGAGGCCGATCAAGGCCAGCGGACCTTCGCAGCGATAATTGATTAAGCTATTCATATGTGATCTCTCTGTCGGATGAAGCAAATAAGCTGTCTTCACCCAGTTGGTTCTTCCTGAAACTGATCATGTTCAGAACTGTGCGGCATCCAGCGAATAGAGGCAGTCACTGCCAGCCTTGACCGAGACGCTGAGCGAGTGGATACGTGGTAGCAAGCGAGCGAAATAGAAGCGTGCCGTGCCCATCTTGCTGGCGTAGAAATCATCCTCGGCCTGTTTGCCCATAGCCGCCTTGGCCATGCGCGCCCACATATAGGCGTACGCGGTGTAGCCGAACACGTGCAGGTACTCGACAGAGGCCGCGCCGATTTCATTCGGGTTGCTTTGCGCCCGGTCCAGCAGCCACGCAGTCAGCTCATCGAGGGTATCGACAGCTGCGTTCAGCGGCTGGGTAAACTCGCCGAGATCGGCACAGGTATTGGCGGTGAAGTGGCGGATTTCCGAAGCGAACAAGCGGTAAAGCGCCCCGCCGCTGCCGACAATCTTGCGCCCGGCCAGGTCGAGAGACTGGATGCCATTGGTGCCTTCGTAGATCTGGGTAATGCGCACGTCGCGCACCAGTTGTTCCTGACCCCATTCGCGAATGTAGCCGTGGCCGCCGAAGATCATCTGACCGTGCAACGTGGTTTCCAGCCCCATGTCGGTGAGGAATGCCTTGGCCACCGGGGTCAGCAGCGCCACCAAATCCTGGGCGCGGTTGCGGGTGACTTCATCTTCGCTGTACTTGGCGGTGTCCAGTTGCAGAGCCACATAGCTGGAGAAGGCACGTCCACCTTCATTCAAGGCTTTCATGGTCAGCAGCATGCGTCGCACGTCCGGGTGGACAATGATCGGGTCGGCGGTCTTGTCCTTGTTCTGCGCACCGGTTGGCGCACGACTTTGCAGGCGGTCGCGGGCGTACTCGACGGCGTTCTGGTAGGAGCGTTCGCCCTGTGCCAGGCCCTGGATACCGACGCCCAGACGCTCGTAGTTCATCATGGTGAACATCGCCGCCAGCCCCTTGTTCGGCGCGTCGACGATCCAGCCTGTCGCGCCGTCAAAGTTCATGACGCAGGTGGCGGACGCCTTGATGCCCATCTTGTGCTCGATGGAGCCGCAGGACAGCGAGTTGCGATCGCCCAGTGAACCGTCTGCATTGACCATCATCTTGGGCACCAGAAACAGCGAAATGCCTTTTGCCCCGGCGGGAGCACCTGGCACTTTGGCGAGTACCAGGTGGATGATGTTTTCACTCAGATCGTGTTCGCCGCCGCTGATGAAAATTTTGCTGCCGCTGATCTTGTAACTACCATCGGCCTGGGGCTCGGCCTTGGTGCGGATCAACCCCAGGTCGGTACCGGCATGGGCCTCGGTCAGGCACATCGAACCGGTCCAGGTGCCGGCGTACATGTTTGGCAGATAGCGTTCCTTGAGTTCCTGGCTGGCGTGGGCCTTGAGCGCCAGGCAGGCACCCGCCGTCAGCATCGGGTACAGGCCGAACGAGAGATTGGCCGAGTTGACCATTTCTTCAATCTGGGCGGAGATCGCCTTGGGCATGCCCATGCCGCCAAACTCCGGATCGCCACCGATACCGCCCCAGCCACCTTCGGCAAAGGCCCGATAGGCTGCCGGGAAACCGTCCGGCGTGGTCACTGCACCGTCGTTCCAGGTGCAGCCTTGCTCGTCGCCACTGCGTAGCAGCGGCGCGATGATATCGGTGCTGATTTTGCCGGCCTCTTCAAGGATCGCGGCAGCCGTCTCTTCGTCGATAACCTCGGCTAAACCGGGCAATTGAGCCCAGAGCCTGGACACCTCGAAGACTTCATTGAGAACGAAGCGCATGTCGCGCAGGGGGGCTTTGTAAACAGACATGATTGGCTTACTCGGACATTGTGAGGGCATGTGGCACGCCCGGTTTTTTGGAATTGTCGGTATCGTTGAGTTGCCCCTCCGGTTCAGCCGGAGCAGCAGCACGGCTCAGTGAGGGCCCACGCAGCAGAAAGTAGGACAGGGCCGGAATCAGGATCAGTGCACCAAGCATGTTCCACAGGAACATGAAGGTCAGCAGGATGCCCATGTCGGCCTGGAACTTGATCGGCGACCAGGCCCAGCACACCACACCGGCCGCCAGAGTGATGCCGACCAGGCCGACCACACGGCCGGTGAAGGCCACCGCGTTGCGGTAGGCTTCGGACAGCGGCATACCGCTGCGTTGGTAGTGCAATTGCACGCTGAGCAGGTACAGCGCGTAATCCACACCGATGCCCACACCCAGGGCAATCACCGGCAAGGTGGCGACTTTCACGCCGATGCCCATGGCGACCATCAAGGCCTCGCAGAGGATCGAGGTCAGTACCAGCGGCAACAGCGCCACCAGCGTGGCGCGCCAGCTGCGGAAGGTGATCAGGCAGAACAGTGTCACCGCCAGGTACACGTACAGCAGCATGGTGTGATTGGCTTCGCGGACCACAATGTTGGTCGCCGCCTCGATCCCGGCAGTGCCGGCGGCGAGCAGGAACTGGCGATCCGGGGTGCTGTTTTCCCTTGCGAACTTGTCGGCGATCGCCACCACGGCATCCAGGGTTTCGGCCTTGTGGTCCTTGAGGTAGGCAATGACCGGCATGACCGAACAGTTGTTGTTGAACAACTCCGGCGCATTGACCGATGCCTGTTGCGCGCCGTAGTTCAACACGTCCTGGTTGCGCTGGATGTTGTTGAGTTTGGGGTTGCCCTCGAAAGATCCAGCAGTGATCTGGCGCACCGCATTGACCAGCGATGAGGTCGCTTGCACACCCGGATATTGCTGCAGTTCCCAGGCCAGGCGATCGGCCAAGACCAGCGTCTGATAATTCAGGCAGCCCTCGGGCGGGGTCTTGATCATGACCGCGAACAGGTCGCTGGACAGCGCGTAATGGTCGGTGATGTAGGCGTTATCGCGATTGTAGCGCGAGTCGGCACGCAGCTCCGGAGCTCCACTGTCGAGGTCGCCGATCTTCAGATGCGTACTGACCGCGAAACCGGCAATACCCAGCACCAAGGCACCAAGTACAGTGCCAATGGCCCAGTTGCGGGTGGTGAAGCGATCGAGCAAGTCCCACAGCTTACCGAAGCCACGATGCGCGGCAGCGCGGCTGTCGATCTTCAAGGCGCGCTCGGCGGCCTTCTTGCCAACGCCGACGTACGACAGCGCGACCGGCATCAGCAACAGTGAGGTGAAGATCAACACAGCCACACCGATACTGGCGGTGATCGCCAGGTCCTGGATCACCGGAATATCGATCAGCATCAATACGGCGAAGCCCACCGCATCGGCCAACAGCGCAGTGACACCGGCGATGAACAAACGGCGGAAGGTGTAGCGTGCCGCGACAAGTTTATGAGTGCCGCGAGCGATGTCCTGCATGATGCCGTTCATCTTCTGCGCGGCATGGGACACGCCGATGGCAAAGATCAGGAACGGTACCAGCACCGAGTACGGATCGATGGCGTAACCCAGCCAGGCGACGATGCCCAACTGCCAGACCACCGCCGTCAGCGAGCAGAAGATCACCAGCAGGGTGCTGCGGATGCAACGGGTATAGCAGTAGATGATGGCGAACGAGGTGACCACGGCCAGGCCGAAGAACATCATCACCTGGATCAGGCCGTCGATCAGGTCACCGACCAACTTGGCGAAGCCGATCACGTGAACCTTGTACTTGCCGGAGCCCTCCTTGTCATGCATTTGCCTTTCAAGTTTCTTGGCGAACGTGTGGTAGTCGATGCTGTGACCGGTCGCCGAAGCAGTGTCGAGCAACGGCACGATCAACATGGTGGATTTGAAGTCGCTGGCCACCAGGCTGCCGACAATGCCAGAGCGGTTGATATTCTGGCGCAGCTGTTCGATATCCGCAGGCGTGCCCTGATAGGTATCGGGCATCACCGGGCCACCCTGGAAACCTTCCTCGGTGACTTCAGTCCAGCGTACCGCCGGGCTCCACAATGACTTCATCCAGGCACGGTCGACGCCCTCGGTGAGGAACAGTTCGTCGTTGACCTGTTTGAGCACGTTCAGGTATTCGGGGTCGAAGATGTCGCCCTCGGTGTTTTCGACCACTACCCGCACCGAGCTGCCCAGGCCGCGCAAGGACTGGCGGTTTTCCAGGAAGTTTTTGATGTACGGCTGGCTCTGCGGAATCATCTTCTCGAAGCTGGGACGCAGCTCGAGGCGGGTCGCCATCATGTAACCCAGTACCAGGGTGATCACTGCCATGAGCAACATGAACAGGGGGCGGTGATTGAAGACCCACCTTTCCAGCCGGTTACCGGAGCTGCGATCGAAGTCTTGCAAATTGCAAATCACCGGCATCGTGTCTTGTTGGATATTGCCCATGTCTGGGTACCTCAAATTGATACAGTTCTTATTATTGTGAAAGCACGCGTGCACCACGATTGCCGACCAACACCAGTGCGCCATCGGCTGCCTGAACGGCGCCGGCGACCGGTGACGGGTTCTGCTGCGCCATCAATTTCAAGCCTTGCCCGCCATCCTGGCTGACCAAGCGTTGCCCGGCCTGGGTAAACAGCTCGTAATGACCGTCGGTGTCCAGGGTGGCGGCGGTGATGTTCACTTGAAGACCCGAATTGAGTGGGGTCCAGCTGGCGCCGCCATCGGTACTGCGAAACACATGCCCGCGCAGGCCGTAGGCCAGGACTTCGCCGGGCTTGCCGACCACACCGAAAAAGCTGCCTTGATAAGGCGTTGGCAGGGTCAGGAAACGCTGCTGCGCGTCATCGAACTTGAGCAGCAAGCCCTGTTCGCCGGCGATGTACAGCGCATCGCCGGCGGCGGCGATGGCATTGAGGTGCAGGCCCTGCGGGTTATCGGTACGGTCCTGGAATGGGGTCCAGTGCTTGCCACCGTCTTCAGTGCGCAGGATCAGATTGAATACACCCACCACGTAACCGAGTTGGTCATTGGCGAACCAGACGTCGAGCATTGGCTTGTCGGCGCCCTCTTTCGTCAACCGCTGACCGTCTTCGACGAGCTGCGGCCATTGTTCATTGCCAGGTTCTGTCTGAGCCAGGGCGCTGTAGTGCTTGACCAGCAAGTCGCCGATCTGGCGGCCATCGAGTTGTTTGCTCCAGGTTGCGCCGGCATCGCTGCTGTGCAGTACGACGCCATCGCTACCCACGGCCCAACCTTGCTGCGGCGTAGGAAAGGACACGGCATTGAGGTCGGCGCTGACCGGCACGCTGGCCTGAAGCCAGTTCTTGCCGCAGTCGTCGGAGTAGAGAATGTGACCACGCTGCCCAACAGCGACCAGGCGCTCACCCGCGCGAGCCGTGGCCAGCAACGGGCTGCGCACTGCCAGGGCGCTGAGCCTGGCTGGCTGGTCCAGCACGTCAACGAAGTTGGCGGCCTGGGCGATTCCCTGCGCCAGTACCAGCGAGGCGCCCAGCGCTAGCAACAGGCACTTTTTGTAAGAACCCATAGTGCATCCTCTTGAGAAAACTGCGCCGGGGGGCGCAAAGGCGCACCCCGGCGTTGGAGTCAGGCGCCCAGGTATGGAGTGGATCACCTGGGCGCTTTATCACAGAGTGCTTAGCGGATGCCTGCACCGGCCAGGGACTCAGCTGACCACTGCGCCTTGGAGAGCGGCTCGATGTACTTGATGCCGCCGTGCGGGCCTACCACACCATTGATGTTGTAGGAACCGCCAACCAGGTCGTAGATCATGAACGGCGTAGAGTCCGGCACCTGCTTGTCATAGCTTTGGCTGAGGAAGGCGAAGGAACCACGGTAGAGCTGACCATGTGCGTCGTACTGGTCGGAAGCCAAAGCTGTCCAGCTGTCTTCGTCCAGGTAGAAGCGACGCTTCTGGTAGATGTGACGAGCACCGGCCTTGAGGTTGCCTTCAACGATCCACACACGGTGTTTCTCCCAACGCACGAAGTCGGGTGACAGATGGTTAGGGGTAGTCAGCGACTTCGGGTCCTGGACGTAAGTCAGCTTGTAGGTGTTGTAAGGCAGGATCATTTCCTGCTTGCCCACCAGCGTCCAGTCGTAGCGGTCCAGCGCGCCGTTGAACACAAACCCGTCGTCGAAGGTCCCGGCACCGGCGGTACCTGGGTTAGGCGTGTCATAGGCCAGGCTGGGAGCCAACTTGACTCGCCGCTGGCCCGGCAGGTACTGCCAGGCGCGGCGTGGTTGTTGCAACGGGTCGGCGGCGTCCTTGATCATCAGCGCCTCACCGGCACGGCGGGCTGGGCCGGTGTAAGACACCTTGATCTGGTAGTACACGTCCGCGCTGCTGATCGGCTGCGACATGTTCTCGTAGATT
Source organism: Pseudomonas sp. P4_C8 (assembly GCF_056401975.1). NCBI lineage: Bacteria > Pseudomonadati > Pseudomonadota > Gammaproteobacteria > Pseudomonadales > Pseudomonadaceae > Pseudomonas > Pseudomonas sp. P4_C8. The sequence goes on from NZ_JBFUIH010000019.1 coordinate 68,106, forward strand.
GGGTAGCTGATGAAAGTCTGTCCGGCAGTGGCCAGGCTTGGCACGCCCGCCGAGTCAACGTTCCAGGAGTCATACTTGGTGCTGATGTTGACGCCCTGGTAACGCAGCAGGAAGTTCCACATCGCCTCGGCACCGTTGTGCGGGACCGGGAACGGCACACCAGGCAGAACGTTGTCGATGGCCAGGCCGCCTTGCAGGGATTTGGCGCCGCTGGCGTTCTTCACGCTGTTGTCCAGGACGGCCTGGGGCAACGCTACGGTGCGGTGAGTCGGGTAGACATCAACGCGAAACGTGGGAAAGCGCTTGGCCAGTTCAGCCGTGGTGGCAGTGAGCATGCCCTTGTATTGATCGACGTTCTTGCCATCGATCACCAGCAGCGGCTTTTCGCTGGCAAAGGGGTCCGGACGCATGGTGTCGCCCGATTTGAAGCTGGCCGGCGCGGTGGTCAAGCCACCGGCGTAGGCAGGAATCGATCCGTCGGCATTGGCGGCCTTTTCAGCGCCTACCAGGGTCAGACTGCTGCCGAGCTTGGCAGCTTCTACGGCGGTTACGGCCGCCTGCGCATGTGCGCCCAAAGTCATGGCCATAGTAGCGGCCAACAGAGTTTTGACGAATTTCATTTTGTTGTTCTCCTGCTTAGTATCTAAGCAATGGGTGTATCAGAAGGTGGTTTTCAGCGTCAGGTAAACGGCACCACGGTCTTCTGTGGTTGCGCCGCCACCCGAGAAGGCCGAATAGCCACCGGCGAAGCATGCATAGTTCTCGTTGCCACTGAAGGCGTTCGGGGTCGATCCATCGCCACTTCCGGCGTTGGCTGCACCGGTGCTGTTGCCGCTGACGTTGCACTTGTCAGTCTTGCCAAAGGAATCCACATACTTGAGATCGACAAAGTATTTGTTGTAAACGATGGCGCCGATGCCAGCGGCATAGTTGCCGGTGTCCTTGGCGCCACCGCCGACCACAGGGGAAACACCATCGAGGCCCACGTTGACGGACATCGGCGCGTTCAAGTCCACGCCCGGGAACACCTGGTACCAGGTCGGTGTGAAGTTGACGGCGATACCCCAGTTGTCGCGGGTCGGCGCATCGATACCGCGGTAAGTGCTCTTGCCTTTGTAGAGTGCCGAGTTCTTGTCATCGAGCTTGAGCAGATTGCTGTAATACAGTTCTGCGAGCAGCACGGCCTGGTCGTACACCGGCGTCTTGGGCAGGGTCATCAAACCGTTGAGCGTCCAGTGCAGCGTATCGCCGGTGGCGCTCATGCTGTCGCCGTTGTGCGGGACGTCGTAGATGACACCGGTGGCCGCGGTACGTGCCGGCAGCAGGCCAAGACCTTGCCCGAAGCCCAGCGGGCTGGTGGAGCTGACGATGGCCGGGATACTCGCCAGCGGCATGTTTTTGCGAATGTTCAGGTCGCTGCCGACACTGATGCCGCCGAATTCCTTGGACAGGCTCAAACCGTAGATATCGACGTCGTCGGAGTACGCCAGTTGATAGGTGGCGGTGCTCAACGAATTCAGCGTGTTGACAACAGCCGGCACCTGGCCCGCTGGACGCGTGCCATTGGGGTTGGCCGAGGTGACCCCGCGAGTGTCGAGCCAAGCCTGCGGCAGGATGTCCGAGGTCTTGCGGTAGTAGACGCCGAGGGTGCCGTCCAGCCACTCCGGTGACCACTTGGCCATTACGCCCCAGTCGCCTTGATTGCCAGGGGTCAGGTCATGACCACGAACCACGTTGGTCAATGCGTTACAGGGGGCGACGCCGCAACCGAGCGGGCTGCCCGGCGTGATGGAGTTGGTGTTGCCCAGCAGGAACGACTGCGCACCGAAGCCCACCAGGTCGGAACCGCCATAGTAGGTGCCCGCTTCCGGCAGACGCGCAGCATCCCAATTCAGGAAATACTGGACCCCCACGGTCAACTCGGGATTGACGGTGAACGACATCGACACCTGGTTACGCGGGACGAACAGCTCCTTGGCTTCAGTACCCGGCGAGGCGGCGAGCTTGGCAAGATCGAGGCCGGACTGGCCGTAACTGACCGAATGCACCGGGTTGAGAATGGTCTCGCCCCAAAACACGTTGTGCTGGCCGGCCTTGACGCTCAGCATCGACTCGTCGCCCACTTCGGTGCTGTAGAACACGAAGGCATCGAGAATTTCGCCGGACGGACCGGTGTAATAACGCTGGGCGTAGTTGCTCAGGTGCGGGCTGCCAAAGCCGACGTTGTCGTTGGTGACGCCGGCCAGGCGTGGGTCGTTAGCGACCAGACCGGACCGTGAATCATTGCCGTTGACGAACGGGTTGGAATTGGAACCGGTGTTCTCATAGGCCTTGTCGTACCAGCTGGCGGCGCTGACACGAAAGCCCATGTTTTGCTTGTAGACAACATCCATCTCGGTTAACAGGTCGACACGGTTGGTGATGTTGGTCCCGGACTTGCGGAAGTTGTAATCACCATCGTTGTTGTTCGGCGAGCCGAGCATGCGCTTGTCGGCGCTTTCGGTGCGTACGCCGTAGTTGTACTTGACGGTGTTGTCCAGGCGAACAGACCAATCCGGGCTACCGGTATCGAACTCGAACGCGTGGCCGGCGACCGGCATGATTGCAACGACAACAGCTATGGCCAGCGGACTGCGACGCAAGGTGAAAGGCTGACTGTGTTTCATATGGCTAGCTCCACTTCTTATTATTGTTAGGGATGCTTGGATCGACGAAATCCCGCCCACGGCCTGGCAAACAGGAACTGACTGGTCGACACCAGAGATCGCTGTCGTTGAACTTGACACCTGTTACCGGCAAGCAGCGGAAAGGACGTAGTAACCTGACACCAGAACAGTTAATCGAACTGCTCGGTCAAGATGGGCGGCCCCGACACCAGCTTCGTGGATAGCTATCGGTGTCGAGGGCCCGTTTAGCCTTAGTGGAAGGCTGTGAGATCCTGTGGTTCGATCCCGTTCGCCTCGCAGTAATCCAGGTAGCGCTGAAGCGAGGTTTTCCAGTTCTCGATGGCCATGACCTTATCGTTTTCATCGACGAAGATGAGGTCTCCGCTCACGATCACCAGCGTCACCATGTATTCACCACCCTCAGTGCTGACTACTTCCGGCTGGTGAGTGGATGCGGCGGTCTCGTAGACAATGCTGCCCGGCCCGGCGACCCAGTCGTGCTCTTTGTACTTCCAGTGGCCTTCCATGGTGTAAACGATGACGGTGCCGGAGTGATGGTGCTTGGGCAGTACCATGTCGATGGGCGCCTTCATCATGACGATGATCTCGCCGCGAATCGGGTCGAGCTTGAAGTACTTCAGCAAGACGTTGTCTGCAAAAGGGGTGAAGGGAACCCAAGGCAGCGACTCGCCGTGCATGACGGCAGTTTCAACTTGTTGAAAAAGCATGACTATCTCCGTTTCTATTGTTTTTGCCAGAAGCTGATCGCTCGGTTTGACCGACGACGATGTACGCGCTCGACTGATCCAGCACGAGGCGCAGACCTCTGGGAATGGGGTGGATCAGTTAAGAGGGGTACCGGTCAACGTCGCGCGGAGCATCTTGCGCGGCGCATTGCCGTAATCGGCTACTGCGTAGTGCTGGCACAGCAGGTTGTCCCACATCGCGACGGTGTTGGGTCGCCACTTCAGGCGTACCTGGTATTCCGGAATCGCAGCCTGGGAAATCAAATAGTTCAACAGATTATTAGCTTCCGGCTTGAAGTCCTGGCCGCAACGGACGTCCTTGAAGGTGTAGAAGTTCGAGAAATGGGTGGTGAACGCCGAGTTGACGAACAACACCTTTTCGCCTGTCTCAGGATGGATAAGCACAACCGGATGCTCGGCGACGGGGTTCTTCGCGGCCATCGCGTGACGATCGGCGATCGGCATCTGGGCGAAAAAGGCGTGCTCGGCATCGTGCTTGGCGTACAAGCCATCGATTCGTTGCTTGATGGTGTCGGGCAGGCTTTCATAAGCCATCACCATGTTCGACCAAATGGTGTCGCCGCCGGCCTCAGGACCCAGTTCGCAGCGCAACACCGCGCCGCGGGGCGGTGCCTTCTTGAAGGTGACATCGGCATGCCAAAGGTTTTCGCGGCTGATCTTTTCGACCATGTTCTGCTTGTTGGGGTCGAGATTGCGGTACAGCATCAGCAACTTGTCCGCCTGCGGATGGCTAGGCGCAACGGGATGGGCTTCCAGTTCGGCGAATTGCGCCGCGAAATTCTGCTGCTCCATCGGAGTAATGTCCTGGTCGCGAAAGAACAGCACTTTGTGCTTGAGCCACAGTGCCCGGATCTCCGCGATCATTTCAGGGTCCTGGGCAGCGTCGGCCAGGCTGATGTTGCTGATCTCGGCGCCGATGTTAGGCGTGCAAAGCTCGACCTTGATCGAATGTTGAAGAGCCGAAGGACGGATAATCGCCGGTGATGGCGATGAACTGTTTTGGAAAGCTGTTTTTTTTATCATTGAAGTCTCCAGTCTCTGGTGTACGCCGGCATGCAATCGCATGCCCGGCAAATCAGACAGGATCAAAGCGAGCCAATGGCACCGTTTCGGTTCCTTGGAGAGATGCTAGGGATTGCCGTCGCCCCAGCTTTTGCAAGACGGGACAACATGTTGGCATTTTCGGACAACGAGGGCGGCTGGGTATCCGACTTCGTCAAGGCTTCCCGGGAGGGGGGGGCGGCATTTGGGTGGACCCAGCTGCCGCATGCGCACGATGCTGTATCGCCCACTCCGACGGGGACATGCCGAACTGGTGACGGAACCAGCGAGAGAAGTCGGCGCCTGATGAAAAACCCACCAGGCCCGCGATTTCGTAGAGCTTGCGCTTGCTGGTCAACAGGTACTCCTCGGCGAGTTCGACACGCACCGCATTGACCACAGAAAGCCCACTCTCGCCGACTTCCGCCAAGCGCCGATTGAGTGTGCGGCGATGCAACCCCAAGTGCTGGGCGACACGATCGACCGAACAGGTTCCGGTGGGCAGCAGTACCCTGATGACCTGGCGCGCCCGATCCAGGGGCTCATCGCCTTGGTCCGTCAACTGCATGTCCAGCCAGCGCTTCACTTCTCGATTGAGCTTGGGTGTGGCTGCGACAATGGGCAAGTCCACGTCGCGAGCCCGGCAGACAATGCCGTTAAACTCCTGCCCAAAGTCGATTGCCGTTCCGAGCACGCGGCGATGAACGTCCAGCTTGGCTGGACGTTCGTGGCTGAAACAGATGTTCACCGGTTTGAAAGCATCGTGCGCCAGCGCCCGATAGGACCGAAAAATAATACCTGTCGAGATTTCGACCACCTGGCGCAAAAGCCCCGGGTACTTCTGCTGTATATCCACATGCAGAAGCACCAGGTCTCCGGCGTCTTCAAGGCGCAATTGCACACCGGCGTTATGAAGTCGCATATAGCGCGCGGACGACTCCATCGCAGCGCGCAGGGTGGGTTCCTCGCGCATCATAAGGGCAAGCATGCCAAAGTCGGCCAAGTCTCGGCGCTCCGCCATCAGCAGGCCGAAGGCTTCCTGGCCGGAAAGCCGTGCCGACTCTTCCAACAGCCAGCAGACCGAATAGCCGTTGATCAGAAGATTCGGATCGTCAAGCACGCGGGGTGGCAATTTGGCCAGCCGCAACATCCGGAACGGGTCCAGCCCGACTGAGTGGGCAATGGAGGCATAGCCGGTCAAACAGGCACTGCGAATCAGGCTGGACATGCGGTCACCCCGTCCCGTTTTGATAAGTTGGTGTCCTGAATAGCCAAACTCAACCACCCCTATCTCGTCAAGCTCTTCCCATACAACAACAATATGACGAGTACTGCGATGAATTTGGAACACTTCCAGGACCAGCCCCTGCGGGACGTTGACGCTCCCCTCGCGTTCGCTCACAACTTCGTTGAGATCAACGGCATCCGGATGCACTACGTCGAGGAAGGTCAGGGCCCCCTGGTCATCCTCCTGCATGGATTCCCCTACCTCTGGTACATGTGGCGACGACAGATCCCGGCCTTGGCATCTGCTGGTTATCGGGTGGTCGCTCCTGACCTGCGAGGTTTTGGCATGTCCGACAGCCCTGCTGCGGTCGAGGCCTACGATATGAGCCAAGCGGTGGGTGACATCGTCTGCCTGATGGAGGCCCTGGGCGAAACCTCCGCGATCGTCGTCGGCCACGACCTCGGTGCCTGGGTAGCCCAGTCCTGCGCCATGCTGCGCCCCGAACTGTTTCGTGCACTGGTCATGCTCAACACGCCAGTGCCTCCGCGCGGCCGGATCAGGCCCACGGATGGGCTGCGGGCGATGGCCAAGGGCAAGGGCTACCACCACCTGTACTTCCAGCAGCTGGAAAAGCCAGACCGTGAACTGGCCGCCGACACGCGCAAGACCTTGCGCAGCATCTACTACTCGGTCTCGGGTGATGCGGTCGGTGCCGAGCGCTGGCGACTGTTCATCGAGCCTGATGAACCCATCCTCAATGCCTTCACCGACCCTGTAGCATTTCCCGCTTGGTTGAGCCCCCAGGCGATCGACTACTACGTGGATGAGTACACCCGTGCTGGCTTCACCGGTCCCCTGAACTACTACCGTTGCCGCGACCGCAACTGGGAGATCTCCGCCTTTCTCGATGGCGCGGTGGTGCGCCAGCCCAGCATGTTCATCGGTGGCGCCAACGACCCATCCATCGAGCCGCCACAGATTCGTGGGCTGTATGACCAGCTCGAAACCTATCTGGTCGGGCTGCGCAAGAAGGTATTGCTACCCGGTGTGGGCCACGCCGCGGCGGAAGAAACGCCAGAGCAGATCAACGCGTTGCTTCTCGAGTTCCTCGAACAACTGGACGACAACTGAGTCGATCCCTCGTTGGCTATTCGCCAAGGTATTTCACATGAACAACAATAAGACGGTGTCCAACATGAATGGACTGATGCAGCAACAGCAGCTGCTTATTTCGACGCTCCTCACCCATGCCGAGCGCCACCATGGCTACCAGGAGGTCGTCTCCCGCCGCGTCGAAGGCGATATCCATCGACAAACCTATCGCGACCTTGGGCAACGCGCACGCTGCCTGGCCAATGCGCTCGCCACGCTCGGCGTCAGCTTTGGTGACCGCGTCGGCACGCTCGCCTGGAACGGCTACCGCCACATGGAGCTGTACTACGCCGTATCCGGCTCGGGTGCCGTGCTGCACACGTTGAACCCACGCCTGCATGCCGACCAGGTGCAGTGGATTGCCGACCACGCAGAGGACCGCGTGCTCTTCTTCGACCTGACCTTCCTGCCGCTGGTCGAATCCATCGCCGGAAAAGTCTCGACCATCACCCGTTTCGTGCTCATGACCGACCGAGCGCATATGCCGGCGGTTACCTCGATCCCCGATCTGCTGTGCTACGAAGATTTGATCGAAACCCACACCGACGACTTCGTTTGGCCAACCTTCGATGAGAACAGCGCATCGTCGCTGTGCTACACCTCCGGTACCACCGGCCATCCCAAAGGTGTGCTCTACAGCCACCGTTCGACGCTTCTGCACACCTACGCCGCCGCCCTCCCCGACACCTTGAACTGTTCGGCGCGCGACACCATCCTGCCGGTGGTGCCGATGTTCCATGTCAACGCCTGGGGTTTGCCGTACATGGCCTGCATGGTCGGCGCCAAGCTGGTTTTTCCCGGGCCAATGCTCGACGGCGAATCGCTCTACGAGTTGTTCGAGGCGGAGAAAGTCACCCTGTCCGCCGGCGTGCCCACCGTCTGGCAAGGTTTGCTCGCCCATGTCGAGGCAACGGGCAAGACATTCTCGACCATGCGCCGGACGATTATCGGTGGCTCGGCCTGCCCTTCGGCCATGATGGCGGCTTTCGAGGACCGCTATGACGTACAGGTGCTGCACGTCTGGGGCATGACCGAGCTGAGTCCGCTCGGGACCGTTTGCACCCCCAAGGCCAGGCACCTCGCCATGGACAGCGCCGAACGCCGCGTCCTGCAGGCCAAACAGGGTCGGGTCGTATACGGCGTCGACATGAAAATCGTCGGCGATGATGGCAAGGAACTCCCCCGCGACGGCAAAACCTCGGGCGAGCTGATGGTGCGCGGTCCCTGGATCATCTCCTCTTACTACAAGAGCGACACTGGCGATTCGCTGGTCGATGGCTGGTTCCCAACAGGCGATGTCTCGACCATCGATGCCGAGGGCTTCATGCAGATCACCGACCGCAGCAAGGATGTCATCAAGTCCGGAGGTGAGTGGATCGGTTCCATTGACCTGGAAAACATCGCCATGGCCCACCCGGCGGTGGCGATGGCCGCGTGTATTGCGGCCTACCATCCGAAGTGGGATGAGCGCCCGCTCCTGGTCGTGACCCGCAAGCCCGGTAGCGAAGTTTCGCGCGACGAATTGCTTGGCTTCTATGAAGGCAAGATCGCCAGATGGTGGACCCCGGATGACGTGGTATTCGTCGACAGCATCCCGCTCGGCGCGACCGGCAAGATGCTGAAGAACAAGCTTCGCGAGATGTTCCACGACTACCGTCTGCCCACCGCCTGAGGGCCGGCCTCGCTCAATGCGCTCGGGCGGGCAGTGACACGCGCCGATGCTTGCCCGAGCCGCACGCAGGTCAAGGCCCGGTTCACGAGTCCGATCAGGGCCGTGCAATAACAACAAGAAGCCCAGATTCAAGGAAACGCCATGAATGTTCACCACGCCCTTGCTGACAATATCGAAACTTCGACCGTCAGCGTGCCCCGGCTGTATGCCTGGTGCGTATTTGCACTAAGTTTCGGTTTGCTGATTTCAGACTACATGTCGCGACAAGTGCTCAACGCAATCTTTCCACTGCTCAAGTCCGAGTGGACCCTGAGCGACTCCCAGCTCGGCCTGCTGAGCGGCATCGTCGCTCTGATGGTGGGCCTGTTGGCCGTACCCTTGTCAATAATGGCCGACCGCTGGGGGAGAGTCCGCAGCCTGGTACTGATGGCCGCGCTTTGGAGCCTGGCTACTCTGGGCTGCGGCCTTGCGCAAAATTACCAGCACATGCTCCTCGCCAGATCGTTGGTCGGCATCGGCGAGGCGGCCTATGCCAGCGTTGGCGTCGCGGTGGTGCTTTCGGTGTTCCCCAAGCAGCTGCGTGCGACCCTCATCAGCACCTTCATGGCTGGCGGCATGTTTGGCTCAGTACTGGGCATGGCACTCGGTGGCGTCATCGCCCAGCACCTGGGCTGGCGCACCGCTTTCATCATCATGGCGATTTTTGGCATGACGCTCGCCATCCTCTATCCACTGGTAGTCAAGGAGTCGCGCCTTGGCAATTGCGATAAGGGCGCAGGCCAATACGCCGAAGCAAGCGGCAAGAATCCTCTGCGTACGCTGTTCGCCAGCCGCTCGGTCATCAGCGCTTATATCGGCAGCGGTCTGCAGATGTTCATCGCCGGCTCGTTGATTGCCTGGTTGCCCAGCTACCTTAACCGTTACTACCACATGGGCACCGATCGGGCTGGCATGATTTCCGCCATCCTGATCCTGGCGGGTGGCGCCGGCATGATTCTCTGCGGCATCCTTAGCGACCGCCTATGCCGTAAAGCTCCCGGGCGCAAGATTTCCCTCGCCATCGCCTACTGCCTGATTACTAGCCTGTTGCTGTCAGTGGCCATGCTATTGACCCCAGGCCTGGCGCAACTGGTATGCATTGCTCTGGCCATGCTGGTGGTCACCGGCACGTTTGGCCCCGCCGGCGCCGTGATTGCCAACTTGACCCACCCTTCGGTGCACGGCACGGCCTTTGCCATTCTGGCCCTGGCCAACAACCTGCTCGGTCAGGGGCCCGGTCCCTATGTCACCGGCCTGCTGGCTGACGCCTTTGGTCTCGATCGCGCTTTCCAGTTGATCCCGCTGGTCAGCATCGCTGCAGCCTTGGTGTTCTGCTACGGCAAGCGCCACTACCACCGCGATATCCAGAGACTCGTGACGACTGTCACAGGTACATCGCCAGCCGGAAGAATGTCATGAGCGCCCCCGTCGAGCTGCCCGTGGCACAACCACTGCCCTGCCCTCAGGAGAGTCCTGCATGAGCTCCGCAACCATTGCCTCGCTGGGGGTACGCAGCCAATTGCTGATGCCCGGCTTTATCGTCAGCGCCATGGTCGCCGCTGCGGCCACGTTCCTCTCCGAGCACTACGGTGCACCGGTGATGCTCTTCGCACTGCTACTGGGCATGGCGATGAATTTTCTTTCCGGTGACGGCGTATGCAAGCCTGGCATCGAATTCACGGCCCGCGAGATCCTTCGGGTCGGTGTTGCGTTGCTCGGCATCCGCATCACCCTGGAGCAGATCGTTGCCCTTGGCTGGCAGCCAGTTTTGATGGTGGTGACGCTGGTGGTGGTGACTATCCTGGTGTCCATCGTCGCGGCTCGTGCCATGGGCTTCAGCACCTTGTTCGGCCTGCTTACCGGCGGTGCCACCGCAATTTGTGGCGCTTCGGCAGCCCTTGCCCTGGCGGCAGCGCTGCCCAGCCATGAGAAGAAAGAGCGGGCGACGCTGTTCACGGTCATTGGCGTTTCGGCGCTATCCACCATGGCAATGATCCTTTACCCAATGATCGCCCAATTTTTCAACCTAAGCCCACTCCATGCAGGCTTTTTCCTCGGCGGAACCATTCACGATGTCGCCCAGGTGGTTGGCGCCGGCTACGGCATGTCACACGAGACCGGCGACAGCGCCACGGTCGTGAAACTGATGCGCGTGGCGATGCTGCTACCGGTGATTCTGTGTGCGGCCATGATCACCCGCGCCCGCGGCGTCGAACCTGGCAGCAAGCGACCACCGCTGCTGCCGTGGTTCGCGGTGGGATTCGTAATCCTTGCCGCAGTCAACAGCACCGGGTTCATTCCACAGATGGTTCAGGACGCCGGCAACAGCCTGTCACGCTGGTGCCTGGTGATCGCCATCAGCGCACTGGGCATGAAGACGCAGCTCAAGGAGCTGGCCTCAGTGGGGATCAAACCCATTCTATTGATGGTGGGAGAAACCGTATTCCTTGGCGCACTGGTGCTGGCAATGCTGCACTGGGCCATGTAAACCGAACCCCTGCGGGGTTATCGACGCTCTCGTCAAACAGAGCTTTTTGCCGCATCGGAGTTGTGTACCAGCTGCTCCGTTACGCGGCATTTTTTATCTCGAAATTTGCTTGTTCGGGCTTATCTGCCGCGAGGAACTATTACGAGCGCCTGAGCAGTCGGGTCGGTTACCGCTTGCATGAAAGAAACATGACGCTATAACGCGGTGTCAGAGGTGTTTTTCTCCGGACGCAACAGAGCCGCCCCGCCTTCTTACGAATGTCCGCTCTGGGTCCAGGCTGTGTGAAAACGCCTGCGATTGTCTAACCTTCAAATCGTCGAGATCGTGGCGGGGACGATAATGAAGCGATTCATTGAAGGTGAGGCCCGGACGCAAGTCACGTTGCTGCCGGAGTGTCTGGACGATTACGTAGCCGAAGAAAACCCAGTGCGAGTGGTCGACGTTTTCGTCGATGAACTCGACCTGGGTGCACTTGGGTTTGAGGGTGTTGATCCTGCTGCAACGGGGCGTCCGGCCTACCATCCAGCGACCTTGCTAAAGATCTATATCTACGGCTACCTCAATCGGATTCAGTCCAGCCGTCGGCTTGAGCGTGAGGCCGAGCGTAACGGCGAGTTGATGTGGCTGACGGGACGTTTGGCTCCAGACTTCAAAACCATTGCCGACTTTCGCAAGGAAAACGGCAAAGCCATTCGCAGCGTCTGCCGCCAGTTCGTAGTGCTTTGCCGTAACCTCGACCTCTTCTCTCAATCGATCATCGCCATCGATGGCAGCAAGTTCAAAGCCGTCAACAACCGTGACCGTAACTTCACCCAGGGCAAAGTGAAGGCGCGCATGCAACAGATCGAACAGCGCATTGATCGTTATCTGGTGGCGATGGATTCGGTGGATCGGGCAACGCCCGAAGTGGCCGAGGCCAAAGCCGAGCGGCTGAAAGAAAAAATCGAAACCCTGAAACAGCAGATGCAGAAACTCAAGGACATCGAGGCGCAGCTCCACGACAGTCCAGACCAACAAATCTCTCTTACCGATCCGATGCACGCTCAATGGCCACGAGCGGCCGAGGCACCGGAACGGTTGGCTACAACGTCCAAACAGCTGTCGACGACATGCACCATCTGATCATTGCCCATGAGAGTTGCCGCCCACAGGTGATGCCAGCCGCTCGACAGAAGTCGCAATTCAATCCCGAGCAATCTTGTCATTTGCCAAGGCTTAGGGCAGGGTCGATACCACTGACATCTCTGCCAAAGGAGTCACCCCATGTCAAAGCTATATCCCAGTATCGACCCTGAGGGGCTGGTCGAGTACTCAGTGGTCTACACCGACCGCTCGCTCAACCACATGTCGCAGTCATTTCAAGCCGTGATGAAGAACATTTCCAGGACCCTGAAACAGGTCTACAACGCCCAGGCTGTTGCGGTGGTCCCGGGCAGCGGCACATTCGGCATGGAAGCGGTGGCGCGACAGTTTGCCACCGACCAGCAATGCCTGGTGATACGCAACGGCTGGTTCAGTTATCGCTGGAGCCAGATCCTTGAGATGGGCAACATCCCGGTGGCCACCACGGTGCTGAAAGCCCGACCGGTCGACACTGGTCGCCAGGCTGCCTACGCCCCCCCCCTCTGGACGAAGTGCTGGCAGCCATTCAAGCGCAGAAGCCGCAGATTGTCTTCGCCCCCCACGTTGAAACCTCATCAGGAATTATCCTGCCCAACGACTACCTGCGGGCCGTCGGCGACGCCGTGCATGCGGTGGGTGGCCTGTTCGTGCTGGACTGCATCGCCTCTGGCACGCTTTGGGTTGATATGCAGAAATGCGCAGTCGACCTGCTGATCAGCGCACCGCAGAAAGGCTGGAGCGCCTCCCCTTGCTGCGCCCTGGTGATGCTCAGTTCCTTGGCCCTCGAGCGCATCGAACAGACACATAGCAGCAGCTTCGCCTGCGACCTGAAAAAGTGGCTTCAGATCATGCAGGCCTACGAACAGGGCGGACATGCCTACCATGCGACCATGCCCAGCGATTCCCTCGCGCGATTTAACGAAGTGATGAAAGAGACGCAAGCCTACGGTTTCGACAAGGTCCGCGGCGAACAACAGGCTCTGGGCGATCGGGTGCGCGCAATGTTGACCGGCAAAGGCATCAAAAGCGTGGCCGCAGCCGGCTTTCAGGCCCCTGGCGTAGTGGTGAGCTACACCGATGATGCCGACATCAAGAGCGGTAAGAAATTTGCCAACCACGGCCTACAGATCGCCGCCGGAGTGCCGTTGCAATGCGACGAGCCGGCTGACTTCCAGACCTTCCGCATCGGTCTGTTCGGACTCGAAAAGCTGCACAATATCGAGCGCACGGTCAGCACCCTCGAGCAGGCACTGGACGAGGTGATGGTTAACTAAGCCCTCATCTTGCCCTCAGCACATACCGAACTTGTGAATTCCAGGAAGGCATCCTGCCCTGGGCACTGCCGGCCCATGGCGCTGATCTTCGACGAATATGACGCTGGTCGCCCGGACGTCATGTTAGAACCATAAGGGAAAGCCCGTGCACGCGTCTTACTGACACGTGCGCCCTTCAGCGCTATCAAAAAAGGGTTCCAACGAAGCCTTTCACGGGGCGGATGATTGGCGGCTGTATGACTTGGATCGGCCAGGAGAAGTCATCACCAGTCAGCAGCACGCTTCAACCGGCAAAGACATTGCGAGCATAATGAGTCATCCCCGCATGTGAGTAACATCATGACCGAAGCCCAACGCTGGACAGTGAAATGCCAAGATCCTGCGGATGGAAGTGGCGACGTCATCGTCGACTTGCCACCTGAACTACTCGCCAGTTTAGGATTGAGCGTCGGCGACGTACTGACCATAGAAGTGATCGACGGCGCGATAGTTCTGACGCCGAAGTCGAGCCACTCAGCTACACGCTGAATCGAACTGGCGCGCTTTACCTAGTCTTCAAACGGGCATACGCGAACGGCACATCTGAGCGGCAACGATCGGACTAAATTGCCGTCGGCGAAAGTCCGCTACATTGGGTCGCAAGCCGTACTTGCTGACAGGCAGCAATCGACCATGTGAAATCATTAGTAGTTGCCATCCCCGCCGATGTCCAGGCCGGAAAGACGTGAGGATGTGGGTAGCAAACGCAAACCGTAGCCAAAACAACACGCTCGAATCCGGGAGCACACTGCATTGAAGAAACACGGCCTACAGAAGCGGGTAGGTCCGGAAGTCGCTGGCCAGCTCCATGAACATAGATCGATGAACATTCGCCCACGGCATTAGCCCTAAACCCCCAGCAGGACGAGGCACCGGCCCACTTATGAACAGTAAACATCGCCCATAAATGATGTGTCTGGATGGAACTTCTATCGCTGTCACAGGTACCTAAAAACCGGACTTTGCCGTTAATCACCAGAATCCCCGGAAATCAACAGCATACGCGCCCTACCCGACGTACCTGACAAGCGAACTGGGCATGAAGTTCTGCTCAATGACCGGTTACATGGTCGGTCACGACAGGCAGGGCTCGGCCAGGAGCGGACAGTGAGGTATGACTATGAAACCAGTGACGTTCCACTCAGTTTCGATAACCGCTCTCAGACCAGTAAATCGACGGTCTGCAACATCCGTCGATAAGGAGAATGCGCATGCCCCATCTCCAGGTGAATGGTTTCGATCAGACACTCCAGAAACCGTTCGGCCGCCGGCCGCAGGGGCTGCCCGCTTCGGCTGATGGCGCCCACCGAGGCACTGCTGACCGGCTCGCGCAGAGGCAAGGCGCACAAGCCTTCGCGCTGAGCGCATATCTCCACCAGCGGCCAGGGAAAGATGCTCAACATGTCGGTTTCACGCAGCAAGCTCAAGATGATCGAGAGCGAATGGGCGAAATGCACATGCCCCTGCGTCGAAATCGTTCCGTCTTGTTGCGAGGCCAGTATCCAGTCAGCCGACGCCAGATCCTCCATGGTCCTGCTGTTCGACAACGGGTGTTGCTGACGGGCTACCACCGCACAATCGGCCGTGAACAGCGGCAGATAGGTCAGGTCGGTGCTGGAAAACCGGGTATCAAGCCGTCCGATAAACAGATCGACACTCGCATCCCGCAGCAGCGGACACGCGACCGATGAAAGCCCCTCATACAATTCAAGTTGTACCTTTGGAAACAGCTGGCGAAAACGCACGACGGATTTTGGCATGAGCGTCATCGCCAACCAGGGTGTCACGGCGACCGACAAGCCCCCCTCCAGTTCCCCCTTGCAATCAGGCAACACCTGACGGGCACAGACCATCTGTGCCACCAGCAGACGTGCCTGAATCAACAGCTTCTTGCCGAGTTCGGTAAACACAATCCCTGAGGTATTACGGATCAGCAATTGTGTCGCGGTGTCTGCCTCCAGCTTCTGGATGGCCTTGGTGACCGCTGCCGGGGAAGTGTCGAGCCTTTTTGCAGCGCCGCGGATACTGCCCGCATCGGCCACCGCTACCAGTGCATTGAGTTGATAGAACTTCATAGTGTCCGCCGGTGTTAACCCTGGGTTGCCTTGTTCACTTTCGATTGCCTGTCAGCTGCTGCCTTGGCCCACTACTCTCGGACCAACACCACCTGGGCTTCGAACCTCACCAGAAGACCGTACCAGAAAAAGCCCAGGCACTTTGATGAAACGCATGATGCCGTAAGCCATCGTGGATTGTGGCCCTTGCGACAGATTGGTTTCTCCTCTTGGTCACCAAGGAAAAACACTGCCAATGACACAGACCATCACGCTGTTAAAAGAGATTGAGCAGGAAATGCGCGAACTGCGCCACCAGATCCATGCCAACCCTGAACTCGGTTATCAGGAGGTCGAGACTAGTGAGTTGGTAGCCGGACGATTGATCAAATGGGGTTACGACGTGACGCGCGGCTTCGCCGAAACCGCAGTCATCGCCACGCTGAAGAAAGGCACCAGTTCGCGTGTGATCGGCATACGGGCTGATATGGACGCACTGCCTATTCTGGAAAAAACCGGGCTCCCCTATGCAAGCCGGATACCGGGCAAGATGCACGCGTGTGGCCATGACGGGCATACGGTCATGCTCCTCGCCGCCGCCTACGCCCTCGCCCATGGCCATCCGTTCGATGGCACGGTCCGTCTGATTTTCCAGCCGGCCGAAGAAGGTCTGGCCGGCGCCCGACGAATGATTCAGGAAGGCGTGCTGCAACAGTTCCCCTGCGATGCAGTGTTCGCTGCACACAACATGCCTGGTTACCCTGTCGGAAAACTCGGGTTCCGAGCCGGGCCCTTCATGGCCTCCGCCGACCAGGTCAATGTCACGATTCACGGAAAAGGCGGTCACKGCGCGATGCCGCATCTGAGCGTCGACCCCGTGGTGGTCTGCGCAAGCATCATCATGGCCCTGCAGACAATCGTCTCGCGCAACACTTCACCTCAGGAAATGAGCGTTATCACCGTCGGGGCCATTAACGCAGGTAAGGCGTCCAACGTGATCCCGGACAGCGCGCACATGCTGATTTCCGTCCGCTCACTGAACAATGCCGTCCGGGACCGTCTGGAGAGCCAGATAAAACACCTCATTCACGCCCAGGCGCAGGCATTCGGCGCGACCGCCGAGATCGACTACAGTGCCGACTACCCCTTGCTGGTAAATGACGAAGAAATGACCCGGTTTGCCAGCCAGGTGGCCATCGACTGGCTCGGTGAGGACGAGGTGATGAACGACATCGTGCCCTTCAATGGCAGCGAGGATTTCGCCTACTTCCTGCAGCAATGCCCTGGCAGCTATCTGATTATCGGCAATGGCGACGGTGAAAAGAGCTGCATGGCTCACGACCCTCGCTACGACTTCAATGACGACATCCTGATACGGGGCGCTGGCTATTGGGTCAAGTTGACTGAGGCCTTCTTGCCACTCGACGCTTGAGCAAAGACCTGCCAAACCGTGAAAACCAATAAAAAATGAGGTCATCATGCAACTATGCAAATTTCAATACATCACCCTGCTATTCGGGTTGATCATCACCCCGCTATCGCAGGCAGAACCGGTGATCAAATTCGGCGTCGACCCTAGCTACCCACCTTTCGAGCAAAAGCAGCCAGATGGTTCATTGAGTGGTTTTGATATCGATCTGGGCAATGCCCTATGTGCCGAGTTGCGGGTCAAGTGTATTTGGGTCGAGCAGACCTTCGACAGCATGATCCCTGCGTTAAAGGCGAAGAAATTTGACGCCATCCTGTCTGCATTCAGCGCCACCGAGGCACGTCGCCAGCAGGTCGATTTCAGCAACAAAATCTACACCGCGCCGTCTTCTCTCGTTGCCAGAAAAGACACCGGATTGCTGCCGACGGCAGAATCATTGAAAGGCAAGTCGGTTGGGGTGGTTCAAGGCTCGCTACATGAAAGTTATGCCAAGTCGCAATGGGGCCGCCAAGGCGTCAATATCCTTTCCTACCAAACCCAAGACCAGGTGTTTTCAGACCTCATCACTGGACGCCTGGATGCCTCGTTCCAGGCTTCGGTACAAGCCGACATCGGATTACTGCAAAAGCCTCAAGGCCAGGGCTTTGCCTTCGCCGGTGAGCCCATCACCGACAAAAGCATCATTGGCGATGGCGTTGCTATCGGTGTCCGAAAAAACGAGCCTGATCTCAGAGAGCAGCTGAACACGGCCATTGCCAGTATTCGCCAATCAGGCCAGTACGACCAGATCGCGAAGCAGTACTTCAACTTCGATATTTACGGCGAATGAGGTAATCCCCATGGACGAAATGACACAACGCGGTGAATCTCGTTTTGCCTTCCCCGTCAGCGACGAGACTGTGCGTGCCTTTCAAACTGATGGTGCAGTGTGTATCCGTAATGCGTTTACTGCGCAGCAAATCAGCGAACTGACGCAAGGCATCGAGCGCAACCTTGCCCATCCCAGCCCTCGCGCAAAAGTGGCGAGCAGCCCTACAGATCCGGGATGGTTCTTCGAGGACTTTTGTAACTGGCAAGAGAATGCACACTATCGCGACTTCATCTTCAACTCCGCCATCGCCCCAATCGCGGCCGCCCTGCTGAACAGCCAACAGGTGCGCCTGCACCATGATCACTTGCTGGTGAAAGAGCCCAATACGCGCCAACGCACGCCTTGGCACCAGGACCAGCCTTACTACAACATCACYGGTTCGGACACCGTGAGTTTCTGGATTCCAGTTGACCCCGTGCCCAGGGAATCGACCCTCGAATTCATCGCCGGCTCACACAAGGGCCCCTGGTTGATGCCTCGGTCCTTCATGGACAGCCAAGCCAAATGGTTCTCCGAGGGAACACTAGGCGAGCTACCGGATATTGAAAGCCATCGCGAGGACTTTCCCATTCTCGGATGGACGTTGTCGCCGGGGGACATGGTGTGTTTCAACATGTTGACTTTGCATGCCTCTGCTGGCGTGGGCGGGAATAACCGTCGCCGCGCGTTTTCAGTGAGGGTCATAGGCGATGACGTGCGGCATGCGCCGAGACCTTGGGCCACCTCACCCGACTTTCCAGGGCTGAAAGATGCTCTGGCATCAGATGTACCTATGGAGCACGAGCTTTTTCCGACGCTCTGGCATCGAGAAACCAGAATCTCCGAGCGATAAGTTTATGATGCAGAATGGCTCAAAAACAGGTGATGGGAGTGGGTCGGTTGTTTCACGGAACAGGAAAGCCGGGGCATGTTACGCATTCATCCCGTTTCCGTTGGGATTCGGCATGGTCCGTAACTCCTGACTTGCGAAATATCGATCATGTGGCGGGCTGCCGGAAGTAATGCCGACCCGCCAGCTACACTCATTCGATACATTTCCGCACAGAGACTTCCGCCATGGCGACCAAAACCGCAATCGTATTCGCTG
Organism: Pseudomonas sp. P4_C8; assembly: GCF_056401975.1. NCBI lineage: Bacteria > Pseudomonadati > Pseudomonadota > Gammaproteobacteria > Pseudomonadales > Pseudomonadaceae > Pseudomonas > Pseudomonas sp. P4_C8. Next base: position 87,035 of record NZ_JBFUIH010000019.1, read on the forward strand.
GCGGTGGCAGTTTGGGGGCGGTGCAGGTGGGCATGTTGCGGGCCCTGGTTGAGGCCAATGTTCGATGCGATATGGTGGTTGGCGCTTCGGTAGGCGCTATCAACGGTGCCTACTTTGCCGCAAGGCCCGACTCCGACGGCGTCGAGGCGCTCGCCGGATTCTGGCGCGGACTGAGTAAAACTGACATCTTCCCCCTCTCTTGGTTCGATACCTGTAGAGGATTGATCAAACGGCGTGGCTATCTGTTGCAGCCGTCGGCCTTGAATCGGCTGCTGGGTCAGGCACTGCCCATTCACCGCATTGAGGATGCGGTGCTGCCCCTATACATCGTCACCACCAACCTGCTCAGTGGTGCCGAGACGGTTCTGTCCAGTGGCGAACTCGAGCAGGCGTTACTGGCCAGCGCTGCCATTCCGCTGGTGTTCCCCTGCGTACAAATCGCCGATCAGTTCCTGGTTGACGGCGGCGTGGCAAGCAATACACCTATTTCGACTGCCGTAGCCTTGGGAGCCACCAACGTCGTGGTAATCCCCACCGGAATGAGTTGCGACCTAAGGCAACCTCCCCGAGGACTGGTCGCCTTAGCCCTGCACACCGTCAATCTGATGAGCATGCGCCAACTGGTGAGCGACATCGAACACTTCCGCACTTTCACCAGTCTGCACATCGTCCCGCCCTTGTGCCCGGTGGATGTCTCGGTTTTCAACTTTGACCAGACCGAGTCTTTGCTGCAGCGTGCCTATGAGCAGACCCTCCGGTGGCTGGAACGTGGGGGGCTCGAACGCACCAAGGTTCCTGGTGCCCTCACCATCCATTCGCATGCCCATGAGCATTGAGTGATGTGAATTACCAAAAAAAAGGCCCGCACCAGCGAACCTTCAGGCCGGAGCACCCAGAACGATGCCTGCTTTGATAGCGCAGATGGTCACGGCGTCTGGTGCAGCGCAGCCGCGCTGTGTGCTTTTTTGTTTGCCAACCGTCGCACCAATCATTTGAAAGTGCTAGTCCATCACGGATTAACCGGCGAGCTTTTTTGCAAGCTCAGCGACGTGCTTACCCTGGAAGCGCGCAATATCCAGTTCGTTCTGTGACGGTTGTCGTTTTCCGTCGGCACCTGCCAGGGTGGTCGCGCCATAGGGCGTACCGCCGGTGATCTCGCTCATGTTGGTCAGCCCTGCACAGGTGTAAGGCACACCCACGATGACCATTCCCTGATGCAGGAGTGTGCTGTGGAACGACGTAATAGTGGTTTCCTGGCCACCGTGCTGGGTGCCGGTCGACGCAAAGACACTGCCGATTTTCCCGACCAGCGCGCCGCTCATCCACAGTCCGCCGGTCTGGTCGAGAAACGTACGCATCTGTCCCGCCATATTGCCAAAGCGCGTAGGTGTACCAAAGATGATGGCATCGTAATTGCCAAGCTCGTCAGGTGTCGCCACCGGTGCCTTCTGGTCGAGTTTGACGCCGATGGCAGCTGCCTGTTCGGCCGGGATGGTTTCGGCGACACGCTTGAGCGTCACATCGGTGCCGGGTACGGATCGTGCGCCTTCGGCCACTGCGCCAGCCATCGTTTCGAGGTGACCGTACATTGAGTAATAGAGAACAAGTACCTTCGCCATGATTTTTTCCTCGGTTCAGAACCATTCGATCGGTTTGAAACACCTTGGATTACCCCGCCGTCGATGGACAACAGCGTAGGCATAGCGCCGGATGCCCCATGAGACTGCTGAGACTTTGACGGCGTGCTGACTAACACTAGCAGCTCAGTAGTTTGCCTGCCGTCAGACATGGCATGGCGCTTCTGAGCAGGATCGTAGCCATCGCCCTTCAAGCGTGATGTCCAATGCGATGCTATGAAACCATTTGGCCTCCAATTGAGTCATTCATTCGGTGAGCGTCGGCTATGGGTCGTTTATAGCCCTTCGCGACAGGCTGAAATCGACCAACAGCAAAAGCATCAGAGTTTCAGTGGGTCACTTGAAAACCGGTACGCTGGCTGACCCGTTTGACTTTTTCAGGTATTCACGCAGCCGGGCGCCAATCTCGGCAATTTTCGCCTCCCCCGACCGCAAGGCGTGCGGGTTGGTGTGCACCGAGTAGTTCCCCAGAGCCAGATCGTAGGGATGAGGTTCTGCCGAGCCGATCACGAAGACCGTATCCTTGTGCATGGCCTTGAGCGTAACAGCACCGTTACCTGGCTCGAAGATGACCATTTCTCCCGCCATGACCACACCGGGAACGGAAAGGGTTCCGCGGCTGACACTCAACCACAATGACTCGTGTCCATTGGGTGGAATATAGGTCCAGGATTCCCCGGCGGGCAGCGTGACCAGCAGGTAGTTCATCCCGGCGGGAGCGCGGACCGGGCTTTGAACCCCTTGATACGACCCGAGAATCACACGCGCCGGCCCCACTTCTGGCATCACCCTCGACTCGAGGTATTGGCTGTCGACGCTGGCGTTTTCCAACGCCGGTGGGAGTGCCACCCACAGTTGAAACCCCTGAATCCGCTTCGATGTACCGACCGACATTTCCTTGCCGTGCCACACGCCACCTCCGGCCCGCATCCATTCGACACCGCCATAGTCAATCATCCCCTTGCCCGAATCAGCATCTTCGAAGCGCAAATTGCCTTCGGTAATAACGGTGACGGTGGCGATGCCCGAGTGCGGGTGCATTGGCATGCCGTTGATGAATGAGCTCTCACCTTCAAACAGGTCGAGGAACACAAAAGGCTTGATCAGGTGGCCCAGATCGGAAGGGCTCATCAACCGGACAATAGAGCCATGYCTGCTACCGGGGGTGCGGTAGCTAATTGCGCGGTCGGTGATGGTTTCGCGGTCAGAGCGAGTACCGATTTGAGTTTGTAGTAGGGTCATGGGTAAACCTGCCGTGCGAAGTTGGGAGGCTGTAGGGCCGATGCCTCAAACAATAAGGCCGGGGCGATTACTTGATTAGTCGATACAATTGGATTGCACTCGTCCACCAACGGCAGGAATGTCCCGTTATGATCGACCTCAATGACATCGCCATGTTTGTGCAGGTTGTACGCTGCGGCAGCTTTGCCGAAGCGGCACGGCGGCTGGGCATGCCAGCCAATACCGTGAGTCGCCGCATCCAGCAGCTCGAAGCGCAACTCGGCACGCGGCTGCTGCAACGCTCCACTCGCAAGCTCACGCTCACCAGTGCCGGCCAAGGCTTTCACGAGCGATGCGTGGGTGCCGTCGATGGCCTGCTCGAAGCGGGACAGGCGTTGATGACGGGCAGCAACGAACCCAGTGGGCTGGTGCGCGTGGCAGCTCCGGCCGACTTTTTCGACTTTTTCCTGATGGAATGGGTCACCGGGTTTCTGGCCGCGCATCCGCGTGTGCGACTCGATTTCGTGCTCAGCGATGCGAAGGCCGATCTGATCGCAGAGCAGATCGACGTCGCCTTTCGCGGTGGGCCATTGCGCGACTCGGGCTATGTCGGCCGTCAGATCCTTGCCCCGCTTAGCGTCGGGATGGTGGCCAGCCCCGCCTACATCGCGGAGCGTGGTTCACCCCGCACGTTGCAGGATCTGGCGAGCCACGACTGCGTGATCTCCGCGCAACCCGGCGGCCACGCCACATGGCGTTTGGTCGGTCCCGATGGCGAGGAAGAAGTGCAAGTTGCCGGGCGCTTCAGCGGCAATACCGCCCAGGCCCTGCGCAAGGCTGCCGCGGCCGGGCTGGGCATCGCGCTGCTGCCGCCCGTGATGGCCAGGCTTGAAGTAGAGGCCGGCGTGCTCGTCCCGGTGCTGCCGCAATACCAGCCCAAAGGCTATGGACTGAACGTGCTGTACCCGAGCCGCCGGCAGCTGCCACTTGCCGTGTCGGCGTTCATCGGGCTGGTGATCCAGAAGATGAATGCGCCAGACACGCCGCAAGGGTATCGATAGCGAGTGGCGATTGTTGCGTCAGGCGGACGCCGGAATTTCGAAGTTCTCCCGGGCCCACGCGGCAAATTTCGTCGGCTGTCGGCCGGCGACTCGGTTGGCCAGCGCGATGGCATCGAGCGAATCCGCACCGAGGTAGGTATGGGCCTCGAAGTAGGCGAGCATTTGCGCGACTTCCCCGGCCCCCGGGAACCAGCCGGCAAAAACTTCTTGCGGGACGTGCTTGAACGAGAAATGGTGCCCCAGCCGATTCAACTCGGTAATTACCTCGTTGAAGCTCAGGAAGTCACCGACCATCGGCAGATATTCGCCGTTACCGGCGAGTTCAGGCTGCGTGAATGCCCCGACAACGACGTGGCCAAGCTCGGTGATGTCGCCCATGTGAATAACGCGCTGCTGCGGGTCGATTGGCATCGCCCAGCCAATGGTTCCATCGGCTTGTTGAGTCGGAGCCATTACGCCGAGCAGATTCTGGTAGAAGAACGGCGCGATCACGAAGGTGTGGTGCGCGAATCCGGCTTCACTCACGATTTGGTCGATTTTTGCCTTGTTGGTGAAATGCGGGACATCGAGCTTACCTTGGCTGATCGACTCCACGTTCGGCAACGTCGACCAGATGAAGTGTTGAACGCCGGCAGCTTTCGCCGCGTGGATAGCCGCGAGTGCCTGGGTGTGCTCGTCCGTGCCAGGCTCCCAGAAATTGGTGACCAGAAACACCCCGTGTACCCCGGCAAACGCGGCTTCCAGGGTTTGCGGATGCGTCAGATCCGCCAGCACGACTTCGTCCGCCAACTGCGGATGTTCCGCCGGATTGCGCGTCAATGCACGGACCTTGAATTGACCGTTCGCCTGCAACGCACGCACAACTGCGCCGCCCTGATGACCGGTGGCACCGACAACGGCGATGAGTTTCCGGGTGTCTGACATGGTCGTTTTCCTGTGAAAGTTGGCTGGATAGAAAAATCGGCGGGCCTCACGACCCGATGCCAGAAACAGTAGAGTTGGACCGATTGATTGACTAGCCGAGACAATTGGATTGCACTCATCCACCTGCAAGAGGAATGACCCGTCATGCACCACTTTCGAGAACATTGGCGAGGAGATCAGCGCGCGGCCAAGTGACCTGGAACTGGCGGGAGAGTTGCGGAAAAACACGAGGCTTGCAGTCAACCCGCCACTGCCGCGCCAGGCTTCTACATCTCGCGATAAAGAATCATGCCCGCGTGGTACTCACTTGGCATACATCTCCAGCAATGGACGCTCGAACCGTCTGATCATGTAAGACCCACCCCGGGCAGCTTCGGCTCAGAGTTCGATGACTGGCACCCAGATCAAAGCGTCAGCCGGCTACCGCTGCGGCGACAAATCAACCCTTCGATTCTGCTAACGATCTATATCTACGGCTATCTCAACCGCATCAAGGCCGGCGCAGCGAACTTCGCCTACGGGGCATTGAAGGACTCTATAGATCTCAGAAACCACCTGCATCGTTGCGTCTTCGATCGTTCCTTCATTACGGCATAAAACCCAGCCGTGATCTGCAATCGCTTGCTCGAACGCCTGGGTACAAGCGACATGTTCTTCCAGCTTATGGATCACCGTACTGCTCAGCCCACGCCGTCGTGCCGCTGCCCTTGCCCATGAAATTTCAGGGTTGGTGACAACCCCGACATGCAGGTCTGGCACTTGCACGTTTCGATCAATGTTCAATTGTAGAATTTCTGCAAACGGTACTATCCGGCGAAACGCGGCATCAGATGGGTACCAGCGATCGATCAAGATAATGCTGCCTGGTGGCTGTTTAGCCAGCACGTGCTGGGAAATCCAGGTACGGCTATCAGCAAAGCGCTCACAAACCTCCAACTCCAAATCCCGGGTGGGATTTCTGACGAGTTTGTTAACGAGGGTCATTGTTTCACCCCTATAGGGATCGCTTTTTTTCTCGCAAAGCCGGATCACCTTTTTGTTGTCTGCCCTCAGTACTTTCGTAACGGCCTCCAACAGTGTGGTTTTACCGGCTCCCTTGGGCCCATCTAAAGAAACAAACAGCGGACGATTCATTCTTCACATAACGATTGATATACGGTTTTTTTTGCTCGGTCGTTCGCTGGAGCCGCTTGGCGTGACTACGCGAATCGAGTGGAGGGCCCTTATGAACAGACATTGATGAACACTCTAACCTGCTTTCTGGCTAACGGGTCTCAAATCAGGGTTACCGCCGCTTATGAACATCGGTCATCGCCCATAAGTTAAATGATGTGTCTGGGCAGAACTTCTCTCGCTCGAGGTTTTATCCGCCAAGAGGAACGCTTCGAACGACGAGCTATCCTTTATCTGGGGACAAACTGCAAAGGAGACGCCAGCATGACCACCTTGAAACTTCACCCTGCACTGGACAATGGTATCCAACCCGCCGCCACGAATTTCACAGGTGGCACCCTGCAATGCCTGTGTGCGACCGACAAGGTCGAGGTCAGGATTGACGCACAAACGCTGCATAACCACGCGTGTGGCTGCAGCAAATGCTGGAAACCGCAAGGCGCGACATTCGCCGTCATCGCCGTGGTACCTCGGGACAAAGTCAGCGTCACTGCCCACGGCGAGAAACTGGCAATTATCGACGAAACCGCCACCATTCAGCGCCACGCCTGTAAGCAGTGCCACACCCATCTCTTCGGGCGCATCGAGAACAAGGACCATGCGTTTTATGGCCTGGACTTCGTCCACACCGAACTATCTCCACAAAGCGGATGGGCTGCGCCGGGTTTCGCCGCGTTCGTGTCCTCCATCATCGAAACCGGCACACCGCCAGCGCAAATGAAGGCGATCCGTGAGCGCCTGCGCTCGATCGGCCTGGAGCCCTATGACTGCCTGTCCCCGGACTTGATGGACGCAATGGCGACTCATGTTGCGAGACAGAAAGGTCTGCTCCCCGCCGCCTGATTGATCGGCCATCGCGGCGACCCTGTCGGTGGCATGAGCTTTTTCGTTTTCCAGTAAGGCAATGCGGGCCTGCTCGGCCAGGGCACGATCCTGGCCGATGCTGCGATAGTGGCACTTTAAGCAAGCGTCAACAGAACGTTACTTATTTGAAACACCTCACAACCGCTGATCAGTTAGTTCGGTTTTCTGTCAAAACTTTTGCGCTCCGCTGGGTCATAACACGGTGGCCGCCGATGGAATATTGGCGCCTATCGAGGTTTTAACCTGATACGGAGTAAGTTTATGATTTTCAACGTACAGAATTTTGGCGCCATAGGAGATGGCATCACAGACGACACAGCGGCGATACAAAGTGCGATTGATGCAGCGGCTGCCGCAGGCGGCGGGCAGGTGTATATGCCGACCGGAACTTATATCGTTTCGGGAGGCGAGGAACCCTCCGACGGCTGCCTGATGCTCAAGAGCAACGTCTACCTGTACGGCGACGGCATGGGCGAAACCACCGTCAAGGTGGCTGACGGCTCTGACACCAAGATCACGGGGGTCATCCGCTCGGCCTATGGCGAGGAAACCCACGACTTTGGCGTCAGCAACCTCACCATCGATGGTAACCGCGACAACACCACCGGCAAGATCGACGGTTGGTTCAACGGCTACATTCCCGGCGTAGAAGGCTACGACTCCAACGTCACCCTCGACAGCGTTGAAATCAAGGATTGCTCCGGGTACGGTTTCGACCCCCACGAGCAGACCATCAACATGGTCATCAAGAACAGCGTGTCCCACGGCAATGGCCTGGACGGCTTCGTGGCTGACTTCCTCAGCGACAGCACCTTCGAAAACAACGTCGCCTACGACAATGATCGCCACGGTTTTAACGTCGTCACCAGCACCCACGACTTCACCCTCACCAACAACGTTGCCTACAACAATGGCGGCACTGGCATCGTGGTGCAGCGCGGCAGCGAGAACATCCCCTCCCCCAGCCACATCACCATCACCGGTGGCGAGGTGTACGGCAACGGGGCCGAAGGGGTGTTGATCAAACTGTCCAGCGAGGTGACCGTCAGCGGCGTCGATATCCACGACAACACCAGCGCCGGGATCCGAGTCTACGGAAGCAACCACGTCGAAATCATCGACAACACGCTCAACAACAATTCCTTGGGCAGCCCCGTGCCGGAAATCATCATCCAGTCCTACGACGACACCTTGGGCGTGTCCGGCAAGTACTTCAACGGCAGCGACAACACGATCCAGGGCAACATCATCAGCGGCAGCAACCTGTCGACCTACGGTGTTGCAGAGCGTAATGAAGACGGCACCGATCGTAACGCCATCATCGGCAACACCATCAGCCACACCAGCAATGGGGCCACGCTGGTCTATGGCGACGGCAGCTACGTCAGCGCCACGGTGCCGATGACCACCGTGCAAGGCACGGCTGGCAACGACACCCTGCTGGGCAGCACCGCCAGCGAGATTTTCTACGGCGGTGCCGGCAACGACACCATCAATGGTGGGGCCGGCGCCGACATTCTGGTAGGCGGTGCAGGCATCGACAAACTCACCGGCGGTACCGGCGCGGATACGTTCCGTTTCGCCGCTCAGTCCGACAGTTACCGCAACGCAACCGCAAGCTTCGATGACACCATTACCGACTTCGATGTCACCCAGGACAAGATCGACCTCGCCGGCCTCGGTTTCACCGGCCTGGGCAATGGCCGTGGCGGCACCTTGCAGGTCAGCTACAACGCCAGCAACAACCGCACCTACATCAAGGACTACGATGCCGACGCCAGCGGCAATCGCTTCGAGTTGATTCTCTCGGGCAACCTGGCCAGCACCCTGACCGCCAGCCACTTCATTTTCAATCGGGTGGTCACCGGCACCAGCGGCAGCGACTCGCTGTCGGGTAGTGATTCGGCCGACACCTTGCTCGGCCTGGCGGGCAACGACAGCCTCAGTGGTGGCGCGGGCGACGACAAGCTCGATGGCGGCGCCGGCATGGATACTCTCACTGGTGGCGCCGGGGCGGATACTTTCGTGTTCTCCAACCGCCTGGACAGTTATCGCAACTACAACACCGGCGGCGTCAACCTTGGCGACCTGATCACCGACTTCGATATCACCGCCGACAAGATCGACCTCTCGGCCATGGGTTTCACCGGCCTGGGGGACGGCAAAAACAACACCGTGTACCTGGTGCTTAATGCTGCTGGCACCAAGACTTACATCAAGACCCTGACCGCCGACGCTAATGGCAACCGGTTCGAGGTGGCACTGGACGGCAACTACGTCGACAAGCTGAGCAGCGCCAACTTCGTCTTTGCCACGTCGTCACCGACTAACCAGGCACCGGTGGTGGCAACGGCGTTGCTGGATCAGAACGCCACCGAAAACACCCCGTTCAGTTATGTGGTGCCGGCCACCAGTTTTACCGACCCGGATAACGACAGCCTCAGCTACACCGCCAAACTGGCTGATGGCAGCGCCCTGCCCGGTTGGCTCACCTTCGACGCCGCCACCCGCACCTTCAGCGGCACGCCAAGCGACACGGCGTCGGGCACTTACTCGATACAGGTCACCGCGTCCGATGGCAGCAATGCAACTGTCAGCGACAGCTTTACCTTGGCCGTACAGGATGTACCCGGCGCACCCACTATGATCAATGGCACGCCGAACAACGACACGCTGACGGGCACTGCTGCCAACGAACAACTGTTCGGTGGCAGCGGTAACGACACCCTTAATGGTGGCGCCGGCAACGACATTCTGATCGGCGGCACTGGCGTGGACAAACTCACCGGCGGCGCGGGTGCCGACGTATTCCGCTACACCTCAAAGCTCGACAGCTACCGCACCGGTTCCACCAGCGCCAGTGACCAGATCCTCGATTTCGACGTGACCGCCGACAAGATCGATGTCTCGGCGCTCGGCTACACGGCCTTGGGCAATGGCCTGAACGGCACGCTGCAAATGACCTACAGCGCTTCGACCAACCGCACCTACCTCAAGGATCTCACCGTCGACGCCAACGGCAACCGCTTCGAAGTATCGCTGGCGGGCAACCTGGTCAACAGCCTGACGACGAGTCATTTTGTCTTCGCCGACCAGAACACCCCCAGCAATATAGCGCCGGTGGTGACCATCCCCCTCCTCGACCAGAACGCCACCGAAAGCACGCCGTTCAACTACACCGTGGCCCACGACAGCTTCACCGACGCCAACCAGGATGTGCTGACCTACACCGCGACCCTCGCCGACGGCAGAGCCCTGCCCGCCTGGCTGAGTTTCAACGCCACCAGCCTGACGTTCACCGGCACGCCGATCAGCACAGCGTCTGGTAATTACAACGTACTGGTCAAGGCCACCGATCCTTCAGGTGCGTCGGTCAGCGACAGCTTCGCCCTGGCGGTGGCCGATGCGCCCGACAACACCATCACTGGCACCAACAATGCCGAAAGTCTCAACGGCACGGCGGGCGCCGACCTGATCCTCGGCCTCGGTGGCAACGACACCATCAAGGCCGGCACCAGCGCGGACATCGTCGACGGCGGCGCCGGACGCGATTCGCTGTACGGCGGCGACGGTGCTGACACCTTCCGCTACACCAACGTCCTCGACAGCTATCGCGACTATGACACCGGCGGCGTCACGGCCACCGACACGATTTATGACTTTACCGTGGGCGTCGACAAGATCAATGTTTCCGGTCTTGGCATTCTCGGTCTTGGCGATGGCAGCAATGGCACGTTGTACACGACCCTCAATGCCGCCGGCGACAAGACCTACATCAAATCCGCCGAGGCCGACGCCGATGGTAATCGCTTCGAAATCGCCCTCAACGGCAACTACCTCAACACCCTGACCACCAGTGATTTCGTGTTCGGCGAGCGAGCCCAGCAAGACATCCTCTACCTGCCCACACTCGGCCAATCCAATGCGCGCCTGCTGCGCATGACGGAGGACGACGATCAGTCCGGCACCTCGATGCTGGTCAACGACCTGGACCGCTACACCCCCTATGACGTGCGCAGCCAGTTCACCGACGCCGATGGCAACGGCATTGACATCGCCGTGGGTGGAAGCACAGTCAACGGCCTGTCGACCCTGAGCGCCGAGGAACTCAAGTTGTGCTGGTGGCTGACCGACACCAACCAACCCGGACCTGCGCTGTTGCGTGCCGTAGCGTTGCTGCAGGACCAGCTCACCGAACTCCAATCCATCGATAACGTCACCATGGGCATCATTTGGGGCCAGGGCGAGGAAGCCGCCCAAGAGATCGGCCGCGCGACGGACAAACCGGCGGCCGCAGCGGCGTACAAGGCCGCGACCCTAAAAGTGTTCGATTACCTGCATGCCCAGTTCGGCAACTTCAGTGTGTACATGATGGAAACCGGTCACTACGAGCAGGACGCGGCGCGTGCCCGTGGTTATTCAGAAGAGAAGATTGCCTCCATCGTCGAGGGGGTCGGCTATGTCCGCGCCGCCCAGGAAGCCATCGCCACCGAGCGCGCCGACGTCAAGCTGGCAGTGGACTACACCGACCTGCCCTTGCGCTATGAAGTCGATCCGCTGGTGTATCCCGATGACGTCTGGCACCTTCACGAGGAATCGGCAGAAATCGTCGGCCAGCGCCTGGCCGACTACATCGCCGATGACCTTGGCTTCCAGGGCGACCCCAACGACAACAACAGCGTGCAGGACATTTTCGACAACGCTCAGAACCAGGGCGGGATGATTTCCGGCACCGATCAAGCGGACACTCTGGTAGGCAGCTCGGGCAATGACACACTGGATGGAGACCTGGGCGCCGACACCATGACCGGGGGTGATGGCAACGACATCTACGTGGTCGATAACGCGTTCGACAGCGTGGTAGAAACCAACACCTCGACCTCGCAGATCGATACGGTGCAGGCCTCGGTCAGTTGGACGCTGGGCGCCAATCTCGAGAACCTGGTGCTCACCGGTGTGTCGGAGATCGACGGTACCGGCAATGAGCGGCGCAACTTCATCACCGGCAATGCCGCCGACAACGTGCTCGATGGTGCCGCAGGTGACGACAGCATGAGCGGTGGCGATGGCAACGACACTTACTATGTCGACAACGCCGACGACAGCGTGATCGAGACCAACAGCAATAGGGTGCCTGGAGGGATCGACAGCGTGCACAGCAGCCTGGCGGCCTATACCCTCGGCAGCAACGTCGAGAATCTGTATATCGATAGTGCTGGCGCTGCCAATGGCACAGGGAATGCGCTGGACAACACGCTGTTCGCCGGTGCCGGCAACAACGTGCTGGACGGGCGCGATGGCAATGACACAGTGTCCTATGAGCGTGCCTCGGCGGGGGTTACCGTAAGCCTATCGACGTCCGCACAACAAAACACCGTGGGTTCCGGGCTCGACACCCTGAAATTTATCGAAAACGTGACGGGAAGCGCTTACGCCGACAATCTGTCGGGCAACAGCTCCGGGAACATTCTGAACGGTGGTGCGGGTAACGACACGCTGGTGGGTGGTTCGGGCGATGATCGGCTGATCGGCGGTGCAGGCACTGACAGCCTTACCGGTGGCACTGGCGCGGACACTTACGCGTTTGCTGCCCTGTCGGACATGGGCGTCGGGGCTTTGCGTGATGTGATCAGCGGCTTCAAGACCACCGAGGGTGATCATCTGGACCTTACCGGCCTGGATGCCAACCCCCTGACGGCCACCGTCGACGCCTTCACGTTCATCGGCAGCAACGCCTTCGACCCCACCAACGCCACCGGCCAACTGCGCTTTGCCGATGGCATCCTCGAAGGCAGTGTCAACGCCGACGCCACCCCTGAGTTCGAATTCGAACTGGTGGGCGTCAAGGAGCTGCACGCCAGCGACTTTGCAGCCTGAGTTGCACATTGCTCGCGAAGGCGGCGGAACATTCAGCAAGCAGGCTGACTGATCTACCGCTTTCGCGAGCAAGCTCGCTCCTACAGGGGATATGGCGTGTCGCGACCGCCGCGATAGCGGCAACGGCGGTCATGCTCATTCCTCTTTGAAGGCCGCTAGCAGGCGTTCACGCAAAGGTTTCATCAGGTAATTCATCAAGGTGCGTTCCCCCGTTACCACCGTGACATCGGCGAGCATGCCGGGGCGCACCAGAAGGCCGGAGGCCTGCAGCGAGGCGACGGTGTCGGCGGGAATTTCGACCTTGGCGGAAAAGTACGGTTGGCGCGTCTGTTCATCGATCAACTGGTCCGCCGACACCGTAGTCACCGTGCCGGTGACGGTCGGCGTATCCACCCGTTGCAGCGCGGTGAAATGCACATGCACCGGCAGCCCCGGGCGCAACTTATTGGCCATCAGCGGCTCGAAGCGCGCGGTGATCGCCATCGGCGCGTCCAGCGGCACCACCTGCATCAGGGTTTGGCCGGCCTGCGCAACGCCCCCGACCGTATGAATGCTCACGTCCATGACCTGCCCGGACACCGGCGCACGGATCGCACCGTTGTCGACTTCAAACTGCAAGGCATTAATCTGATCGGCATAACCTGCGGCCTCGGCAGAGACCTCGCTGAGCTGGGTTTCGGCATCGCGGCGAAATTCCTGCTTCGCCTGCAAGGCCTTGAGCCCGCTTTCGTTGATCGCCTGGCGGGTCCTGCCGACATCGCCCACCCCGGAGGCAATCTGCCCGGCCAGTTGGGCTGCGTTGCGTTCGGCCTCTAAAAGCTTGTTCCGCGGAATGTAGCCTTCACTGGCCAAACCACGCAGGCCTTCCAGCTCCTGCTGCTGGAAACGCATCTGCGCGTCGTAGTTACGTTTGACACCTTCGTAACCTTGCAATTGCTGCTGCAATGCCGCGACTTCGTGTTCGATGATCTGCAAGCGGCTGCCCAATTCTGCGCGGCGGGTCAGAAACAACTGGCTCTGCAAGACCATGGCGGCCTTGACCCGTGGCTCGTCGGCACGTTCCAGCAGTTCAGCGGGCCATTGGATCTCGGCTGAGCCCAGGCGCTCGGCAATCAATCGCGCCTCGACGCTACGATCGTTGAGCAACTTGCCCAGGGTCACATCCCGTTGCGACTGCGCCTGCACCGTATTGAGCTGCACCAGCAACTGTCCCTGCGTGACGCGGTCGCCATCGCTGACCAGCAGCTTTTCCACCACCCCACCGACCAACGACTGCACAGCCTTGCGTTCGCCCGCCACCACCACAGTGCCGCTGCCCACGACCCCCTGGTCGAGCGGCGCCAGGCAGGCCCAGAGCAGGAAGCCGCCCAGTGTCAGGACCAGGAAACCCACACCATAGCGTGCCGCCCCCCCGGCGTCGGTACTGGCGCAGGGCTGCGGCGTGGTGCCGCGCACGGTCAGCCCCTGCTCGCTGTACATTTGTGTCCCGGGGGTCAGATCACGCATTTCTGCCAGCCTCCCTGACTGCGGCCGGTCTTGGCCCCGGCATCAATGCCTTGAGTACCCGATCCCGTGGACCGAATGCTTGTTGAGTGCCGTCCTTGAGCACCAGGATGTGATCGACCACCGCCAGCACATTAGGCCGGTGGGTAATCAGCACCACGGTGCTGCCAGCAGCCTTGAGCGCATTGATGGCCTGCACCAGCGCCAGCTCTCCGGCTTCATCGAGGTTGGAATTGGGCTCGTCGAGCACGATCAGCGACGGGCACCCATAGAGCGCGCGAGCCAGGCCGAGGCGTTGCTTTTGTCCACCGGACAAGCCAAGCCCGCCGGGGCCCAGCGGCGTGTCGTAACCCTTGGGGAACCTCAGGATCATCTCGTGAATGCCGGCGTGACGCCCGGCGGCGATGATCTTGTCGGCGTCCTGCTCGCCGAAGCGGGCAATGTTGTCGGCCACACTGCCGTCGAACAGCTCGATGTCCTGAGGCAGGTATCCGAGGTGTGGGCCCAGGGCGTCGTGGGACCATTGACTGATCTCGGCATTGTCCAGGCGCACCGACCCGCCCATGGCCGGCCATACCCCGACCAGCGCTCTGGCCAGCGTTGATTTACCACTGGCGCTGGGGCCGACGACGGCGAGTACATCACCTTTGGCAAGGCTGAAATTGATGCCCCGCAGGACCGGTTGCGAGGCGCCGGGCGGGCCGACATACAACTGCTCCAGGCGCACCGCGCCGGTGGGCGGTGGCAAAGGCATGCGCAGGCGCTCGCGCGGATGCTGGGCAAGCAGTTGGCTCAGGCGCTGGTAGCTCTGGCGGCCGGAGTTGAATTGCTTCCACGAGCCAATGGCGATTTCCACGGGCGCCAGCGCCCGCCCCAGCAGCAGCGACATCGCAATCATCATGCCCGCCGACAATTGGCCTTCAAGCACCAACAACGCCCCCAGCCCCAGGGCCAGCGACTGTCCGGAGATGCGTACAAAACGGGTCGTCGAAGTGATACGCGCGCTACGATCGCTGGCATGGGCCTGGGCGGCAATGATGCGTTGCTGCAGCAGGCTCCAGCGCTGGCGCAAAGGCCCGAGCATGCCCAGGGCCTGGATGACTTCGGCATTGTGTAACGTGCTGTTTACATAGATCGATGACTGCACACCCAGGCGATTGGCTTCGCCCAAGCGCGTGCGAGTCGCCAACTCGCCCCACAGCGCCAGGCCAATCAGCACCAGGGCCAGAACCAGCGTCAGCACGCCGAACCAGGGGTGAAAGATGAACGCCACCAGCAGGAAGATTGGCAACCACGGCGCATCGAGCAAGGCTATCAGACCTTGGCCGGTGATTAACTGACGCAGTGTCGCCAGATCGGTGAGCACCTGCGCCGGATTGGCGTTGTGCTCGCGCAGGCTGCGGGCGAAGGCAGCGTCGAAAATCCGCTCGCCCAAGGCATCGTCCAGCCCCGCACTCATGCGAATCATCACCACACCACGTGCCCACTCGATCAGGGCGCTGAACATGAACAGTCCCAGGGCGATCAATGTGAGCATTAACAAGGTGGTTTCGTTGCGGCTGGTGAGGACCCGGTCGTACACCTGCATCATGTAGAGCGACGGCACCAGCACAAGCAGGTTGATCACGCCACTGAACAGCGCCAGCGACCAGAACACCCGGCGATAGCTTAATAAAGCGGCATCAATGTCATGACGCGGATCGAGAAGTAAACCCATAGAGTGTCGCCCGCAAAAGGAATAGTCGGTCCAAGAGCAATCCGTCGCGAGTTTTTTTGCCGTAAGGCATTGGAGAAAACACTACACGTAGCTTGATGTGCCGCTATCAGTGACGATCCTCGTCGCTACAGGTGCCAATTACTGACAACGCAACGACGGGTTAGTGCCGGTTCGACAGGCTGGGGGTTCATGTGGGTGACGGGCGGGAATGTTGCATTCGCCCAAGGGGACCTGAGGGCCTCAAGGTGGGGATTGACGGCTCAGGGACGACGTACCGCCCTGCAAAGTTGCCTTTTCCTTTGAACCTTCG
Organism: Pseudomonas sp. P4_C8; assembly: GCF_056401975.1. NCBI lineage: Bacteria > Pseudomonadati > Pseudomonadota > Gammaproteobacteria > Pseudomonadales > Pseudomonadaceae > Pseudomonas > Pseudomonas sp. P4_C8. The sequence continues at coordinate 103,322 of NZ_JBFUIH010000019.1, forward strand.
GGTTTAAAAAGATTTTTAAAGGCCAGTAGAACGAGAGAATCCAAGACGCTCGGGTGCCGCTGTGAGATTCTTTTTGAAACCTCGGGCGTTCATGCCCAGGAGTAAATCAGGACAAAATTTTGAACCCGGTTCATCTGCTCCTAGCTATAGTCAGTAAGTCAGTTCCAGGTTGCACCGTCGGTGGCAGGAGATCGACAGCCCCTTAAACTGACGTAAATGCTACGCTTTGATCTCATCGACATGAGATGAAGCGACGCCTATCGAAAACTCACTTCATAGAGACCAAGAGTGGCCATGAAGCGGATCCTGAGCGGTGCTATCACCTTGGCAATTATCGGCACGATGACCGTTGGTCTACTCCAATGGAGAGCCGTCGCAAAGCAGAATCAAGAGGTTTCTTGCAGTGAAGCCAGGCACGCCTTAAAAGGAGTGGAAATTCGAGCGCGAGCCTTGGCTGCCGGGATGACCGTAGAGGCGTACGCTAACGCTGAAGAAGAGGAAGTGGCGAAACTGATCCGCGCTCTCGAAGGTGCGAATAGCGCGGCAGATGTTGATACGGTCATGGAGAGTCACTCTGCCGCCATAGAAGCGGAGGACGCCGCTGTCGAGGCCGAGGTGGACGCTCGAGGCAATCAAGCATTCCTCGAACAACGATTAAAGAAGCAGCGGATACCCGTCGATGTTAAACAACAACTCGAACGCGCCGCAAAGGCAGTCAGTCTCACTTGTAGCTAGCGCTCTGCGCTAACCAGATCACCGCTCAATAACTGCGTAACCCAGACTTACATTTGAGCCAACAAAAAAATGGCCAAATTCACAAGCCCCACCCTTCCCTCACAGCCTTTCGAATCCCCTCCAGCAACATCGCAAACGCCGGGTTGTCATTATTCTCGCGCCAGATTAAATGCAGCTCGCTCTGTACGCCTTCCCCCAGATCGATATCCCGAAACACCACGTTCTTGAACACCACGCTGGTGGCACAGCGAGGGACCAGGGCCAGGCCCATTCCGGCGTTGACCAGCGCCAGAATAGTCAGTGACGAACCGAGCCATTGCACGTATTCCGGAGCGACGCGGGCTGAACGCAGCATGCCGGTCAGCAGTTCGTTGAACGGTGGATAGGCGGCGTGGGAGTACATCAGGAACGGTTGCGCATCGAGGTCTTTGACGGACACGGTTTCGGCACTGGCCAGCGGGTGGCGACTGGGGACAGCCAAGACAAATGGCTCGCGCACCAGGCACTCGGTGGCGTAGCCCGGTTCCAGCAAGGGCGCACGGACGATGCCCAGATCGATACGCCGGGCGCGAAGGGCTTCGTGCTGTTGGTAGGTGTTCATCTCCGACAGATCGATTTTGACATGAGGCTGTTTGAGCCGTGCTTCAGCAATGACCTTGGGCAGGAATTCGTACACCGCGCTGCCAACGAAGCTGATGTTGACCGAGCCGATGTCGCCTTCGGCAAAACGTCGGGCAGTGACGGCGGCTTGCTGGGCGCGCTCCAGCAGATTCTGCGCTTCGATGAAAAAGGCGCGACCGGCGGCGGTGAGAGCAACGCTGCGGGTGGTACGGGTGAACAGTTCGACACCCAAGTGGTGCTCCAACAGTTGGATCTGTCGACTGAGGGGCGGTTGCGTCATGTTCAGGCGCTCGGCGGCGCGACGAAAGTTGAGTTCGGTGGCCACCGTGGTGAAGCAGCGCAGTTGAGTCAGTTCGAACATTGATCTAATCCAGGTATCAATCGAATGCCAAGTTAGATTAGACGGGATTAATTGCCGCGTCCATGATCGGCTCGTCCCTAAAAAAACAATGATCGGGAGTTGCCTCTTGAATACCCTCCAGAATCCGCCGGACCCGAATGTGCTTGCCCGCGCCGCAGCCAAGGTAAAGCGCCATGTGTTGCCGCTGTTTGTGGTGATGTTCATCGTCAACTACATCGACCGGGTCAACATCGGCTTCGTACGCAGCCACATGGAAACCGACCTGGGCATCGGCGCAGCGGCCTATGGACTGGGTGCCGGGCTGTTCTTCATCGGTTACGCGATATTCGAAGTGCCCTCCAACATGCTGCTGCAACGCTACGGTGCTCGCGCCTGGTTGACGCGCATCATGTTCACCTGGGGCGCAGCGGCCATGGCCATGGCCTTCGTGCGTGGCGAAACCAGCTTCTATGTGCTGCGCTTCATTCTCGGCGCGGCCGAAGCGGGTTTTTTTCCGGGCATCATTTACTACTTCACCCAGTGGCTGCCGTCGACTGAACGAGGCAAAGCCATGGCGATCTTTCTCAGCGGTTCCGCCATTGCTTCGGTCATTTCTGGCCCGGTGTCCGGTGCGCTGCTGAACGTCAGCGGTTTCAGCCTGCATGGCTGGCAGTGGATGTTCCTGATTGAAGGCTTCGCCTCCATCGTCCTGTGCGGTTTTGTCTGGTTCTGGCTGCAATCCCATCCGCGTGAAGCGAAATGGCTGAGCGCCGAAGAAAAGGACGCGCTGGTTGGCGCCATCGCGCTGGAGCAGCAGGCTCGCGAAGCCGCGCAGACGATCAAACCGTCGATGTTCAAATTGCTGGCCGACAAGCAAATTGCCCTGTTCTGTTTTATCTACTTTTCCATTGCCTTGACCATCTATGGCGCCACGTTCTGGCTGCCGAGCATGATCAAAAAAATGGGCAACCTCGGCGACTTCCAGGTCGGCCTGTTCAACTCGATTCCGTGGCTCATTTCCATCGTTGCGATGTATGGCTTCGCCGCCATGGCCAGTAAATGGAAACACCAGCAAGCCTGGGTGTCGTTGACGCTGGTGATTGCGGCCTTCGGCATGTTCATGTCGACCACGGGCGGACCGATCTTCGCCTTCGTCGCCATCTGTTTTGCGGCCATAGGTTTCAAGGCTGCCTCGGCGTTGTTCTGGCCGATTCCGCAAGGCTATCTGGATGCGCGCATCGCCGCCGCAGTGATCGCCCTGATCAACTCCATCGGCAACCTTGGCGGTTTCGTCGCCCCGACGGCGTTCGGATTTCTGGAACAAAAAACCGGCTCTATCGAGGGTGGACTTTACGGCCTGGCCGCCACATCACTGGTAGCGGCCGTGATGATCTTTTTCGCCCGCACGGCACCCCGTGGCGACGCCTTTCGCTCGCTGACCGGCAAACCCGTCGCAGACGCAGCCTGCAAAAAATCCATCAGTCAACAAGCCTTGAGTTCAGGTTCAAAGGGAGCAGCCTCTTGAAAATCAAACGAGTCACCGTCACCCCCATCGCTTTCCGTGATCCGCCACTGCTCAATGCCAGTGGTATCCACGAACCGTTTGCGCTGCGATCGATCATCGAGATCGAGAGCGACAATGGCTACATTGGCCTGGGTGAGAGCTACGGCGACGCTCCGGCGCTGGCGATCCAGCAGCAATTGCAAGCCAAGTTGATCGGCCTCGACCCGTTCAATCTCAATCAGCTGCGCGCCATCGTGCAGGCCACTGTGGCGGCGAACAAACCGGCGAGCATCGCCGGCGCAGAACTGGCACCCGGTTCGCACGCCAGCAAAGCGGTGAGCAATGCGTATTCGGCGTTCGAAGTGGCGTTCCTGGATTTACAGGCACACTCGCTGAACGTGCCGTTGGTGGACTTGCTGGGCGGTGCGATCCGTGACGAGATTCCGTTCAGCGCCTATCTGTTCTTCAAATACGCCCAGCATATCGATTCGCCTTACAAACCAGACAGCTGGGGTGAAGCGCTGAACGAAGAGCAGATCGTCGCCCAGGCGAGGCGCATGATCGAGACCTATGGTTTCAAGAGCATCAAGCTCAAGGCTGGCGCGCTGGAGCCAGAGCATGAGGTTGCGTGCATCAAGGCGCTGAAAAAGGCCTTCCCGGGGTACCCGCTGCGGATCGATCCGAACGCTAACTGGTCCCTGGAAACCTCGATCCGCATGGCCGAACTGCTGGGCGACGACCTGCAATATTACGAAGACCCGACGCCGGGCCTGGAGGGTATGTCCGAACTGCACAAACGTACCGGCCTGCCGCTGGCGACCAATATGGTGGTCACTGATTTCGATGAGTTTCGCCGCAGTGTGGCATTGAACAGCGTGCAGATCGTCCTCGCCGACCACCACTATTGGGGCGGGCTACGCGACACTCAGGCGCTGGCGAAAATGTGCCAAACCTTTGGCGTGGGCGTGTCCATGCATTCCAACTCACACTTGGGTATTAGCCTGATGGCCATGGCGCATGTCGCCGCCTCGGTGCCCAATCTCGATTACGCCTGTGACACGCATTACCCTTGGCAGGAGCCGGACGAAGAGGTGATCAAGGGCGGCAAGCTGCCCATCGTCGATGGTTGCGTGAAAATTACCCGAGCGCCCGGGTTGGGCCTGGAGCTGGATCACGATCAATTGGGCAAGCTGCATGACCAATACCTGACTTGTGGCATTCGCCAGCGCGATGATGTGAAACAGATGCAGCGTTACAAGCCTGATTGGAAAACCATCAAACCGCGTTTTTGAGGGTGTCCGGTGCCCGGCTGTCAGGGCAAGGCACCGGTTATTCAGCACCGATAAAACATACGCGGACACCCTCGCCTAATGCCGATCAGTTAAAGGGCAAGAACCTGTGGGAGCGAGCCTGCTCGCGATGGCGGACTGTCAGGCAACGCAGTGTTGACTGCTCCACCGTCAGGCCCGCTCCAGGGCATCCAGCAAGCCAACAAATTCCAGTGAAAGCTTATGGCGAGGAGCTAAATGGATGAGGGGGACTGAAACTTCGTGAGATTCGCGCATCTTGACGGAGCTGCTCAGGTAAACCGGCAGTACTGGTAATCCTTCTGCCAGCAGCTCATCAACGAGACTTTGGTGCAAGCCAGTGTGCCCAGTGAACTGGTTAACCACCACCCCTTCCACTTTCAGTGATTCATTGTGATCACAACGTAGATCTTCTACCTGCGCGATGACGCGATACAGCGCCTGACGAGAAAAACTGTCGCAATCAAACGGAATCAGCAACCTGTCCGCAGCCACCAGCGCGCTGAAGGTATAAAAATTCAGTGACGGAGGTGTATCGATGTAGATGCGCTCATAATCCTCGGAAAGCTCTACCAGCAACTTGCGCAGCTTATTGATCTTGAACTTGCTCTCCAGTTTTGATTGGAGGTCTGACAGTTCGGGGCTGGCAGCCACCAGGTGGAGGTTGTCGTAACGGGTCTCGATGATGTTCACGCGACTCTTTCTGCCTTCGAAGCCGCCAGACAATGTTTGTTTGAAAAAATCGGCGATGCCCGTCGGAATACTCTCGTTGATCAGGCCAGTGAGATAGTGAGTCGAATTTGCCTGGGGGTCGAGATCTACCAGCAGCGTTCGGTAGCCTTCGGCAGCACTCACAGCGGCAAGGTTGCAGGCAATGCTGGATTTTCCAACACCACCTTTCTGATTGAATACGACACGACGCATGGGGGCTTGCTCATCCGTGAAAAAGGCCAGAGGCCAGCTTAGGTCAAATGTAAGAAGTCGTGTCAATTCTATGACCGTAACATTACAGTTTTACGACAGTGATTAGCCGAAGCCGCGGATTAGAGCGTTTGACTGCCAAGTGCCGTCGAAACAATACAGTCTCCTAACACGCCCCTGAAAAGGTGATCTAACCCCTGCCCGCTCAGTCCTTGCTCGATTTGGGTATCGCAATGCGGCTACTGGTCTTGACCTCGCGTAAAGCCAGGCTGGACTGGATGGAGGCAATACCCACCTGACGCCTGAGCACCTGCTCTATAAAGTCACTGTAGCTATCAAGATCCTCTGCCAACACTTGCAGCACGTAATCGGCATCCCCGGTGATCTTGTGACAGGACAACACTTCAGGCAATTGCGCAATCACCGCCTCGAAAGCGTCGGGAGCGTGATCAGCGTGGGTGGAAAAACGGATGTGCACGAACGCCAGGATATCCAGCCCCAGCATTCGTCGATCAAGGTTCGCCTGATAGCCCTTAATCACGCCCGCCTCCTCCATTCTCTTACGACGCCGCCAGCAAGGCGTAAGGCTTAACGACAGGCGCTCACTGAGCTCGGCGTTGGAGATACTCGCATCCTCCTGCAACAACGCGAGAATCGCCAGGTCGGTGTCGTCGAGACTGATGCGTTTGGATATTTTTTTCTGCATAGCGCCATTCCTGAGTAAAACAACCCGCCATATCTACCAAACCATGAAAACAAAGCAAAGAAATCGCATCCGCAGCAGAACAAAATATTTGCACTGGCTCACTTCAACGGATGCGCACAATGTTTACAGTTTTCAGTGATTCCCACCGTTTGCACCACGGCACCGAATTGAAAGACGGCGTGCTCAAACCGTCCTTCGAACAGCCCAGTCGGGCTGATACCGTCCATCATCGGGTTAAACAGGTAGGGCTAGGCCAGATCATCGAACCACGAGCATTTGACCGGTCGTGCTATGTCAACGCGCACAGCGAGCGCTACGTAACTTTTCTGGAATCCGCCTGGTCTGAATGGAGCGCAACCGGACGCACCCACGATGCCTTGCCGCTGGTATGGCCAGTGCGCGATCTGGCGAACGAGCAAGTCCCGACGTTCATCGACGGCAAGCTGGGTTTCTACGCCATGGACGCCGGCTCCCCCATTACCGCAACCACATGGCAAGCGGTAAAAACCAGCGCCGATATCGCGCTGACCGGACTGGCGCTGATCGATGAAGGCCACGACAGTGCCTTTGCCCTGTGCCGCCCGCCCGGCCATCACGCCGCACGTGAATACATGGGCGGCTACTGCTATCTCAACAACGCCGCCATTGCTGCACAGCAGGCCATTACCCAAGGCGCCAAGCGTGTCGCGGTACTGGACGTCGACTTTCATCATGGCAACGGCACCCAGAACATTTTCTACGGGCGCAGCGACGTCATGTTTGTCTCGCTGCACGGTGAACCGGCAGTGTCCTATCCGTACTACTCAGGCTTCAGCCACGAAGTCGGCGCAGGCCACGGCGAAGGTTACAACCTGAACTATCCGATGCCGAAGAACACCACCTGGGAAAGTTACCGCAACGCCTTGTTCCACGCCTGCAAGAAACTCCAGCAATTTGCCCCTGAAATGCTGGTTATTTCACTGGGCGTCGACACGTTCAAGGACGATCCCATCAGCCACTTCCTGCTGGAAAGCGAAGACTTCATCGGCATCGGCGAGCTGATAGCAGGTGTGGGCTGCCCCACCCTGTTCGTGATGGAAGGCGGCTACATGGTCGATGAAATCGGGATCAATGCGGTAAACGTGCTGCATGGTTACGAGAGCAAACGCGCCTGAGTCATCCCCTGAATCGCAGCGTTTCAACTATTGAACCGGAGAATAAAAACATGACTCTTTTTATCGATGTCGATCATGCCGCACGCCTGTTCGCCAAGGTGGGAATACGCCGGGCAATCCGCGAAATGGCGGCTTACATCGAAGCTGACTACTCACGCTGGGCGCAGTTTGATAAGTCGCCCCGCACCGCCAATCATTCTGCCCACGGTGTAATCGAGTTGATGCCGACCGACGATGGCCAACAGTACTCGTTCAAATACGTGAATGGTCACCCGGACAACGGTCAAAGGGACTTGCTGACGGTCATGGCCTTCGGTGTCCTGGCTGATGTCCACAGTGGCTATCCAACCTTGCTCAGCGAACTGACGCTGACCACAGCCGTGCGCACTGCCGCGACCTCCGCTCTGGTCGCGCAGTCCCTGGCGCGCCCTGGCTCAAGCATCATGGCAATCATCGGCAATGGCGCCCAGAGCGAATTTCAGGCCCTAGCCTTCCACGAAATGCTGTCCATCAAGGAAATCCGCATTTTCGATATCGATCGCGACGCTTCACTAAAGTTGAAGCACAACTTGGCCGCATTTCCGGATATTGAGGTGATTCTGGCCAACTCGGTACAAGACGCGGTCAAGGGCGCGCACATCATCACCACGGTCACGGCAGACAAGGCCTATGCAACGATTTTGACGCCCGAGATGATCGAGCCCGGCATGCATATCAATGCCGTCGGCGGTGACTGCCCGGGGAAAACCGAGCTGCACGTCGACATCCTGCGCAAAGCCCGCGTCATCGTTGAGTTTGAACCTCAAACCCGGATTGAAGGCGATATTCAACAACTGGAGCCCGACTTTCCCGTCATCGAGTTCTTCCGGATTGTTCAAGGCGAAGTCCCGGGGCGCGAGAACGACGCACAGGTCACTGTGTTCGATTCAGTGGGTTTTGCCCTGGAAGACTTTTCGTCACTGCGCTACGTGCACGACCTGGCGCGGGAGCATGCAATCGGTGAGCGCATCCACTTGGTGCCGACGCCTGCCAACATAAAAAATCTCTACCAACTGCTTGATCCGCAGCCAGCAATCGCCCCCTCGCGCCTGCGCACAGTCAGCTGATCGCCATAGGTGAGGCCCCCTGAGCAAGGTGCCAAGGGGCCGCGCACCTTGTCTCGGACGAGAAACCCTGCCACCCGCAAACCACCACCGTCAGTAGCCGTTGCATCTCTAACAAGAACGCTAGACATCCACTTTTCTGCCAAAACTCAAAAACATAAAATCAAGAGGTTTTGTAATGAAATCGACTCCGTCCGGGCTGGTTGAACAGCCCGCGCTGCAGCGCACGCTCAGCAATCGTCACATTCAGTTAATGGCCATGGGAGGTGCCATCGGGACAGGTCTGTTCATGGGCTCCGGGAAGATCATCGCCCTCTCCGGCACGTCGATCATCCTCATCTATATGATCATCGGTCTGTTCGTCTACTTCGTCATGCGCGCCATGGGCGAACTGTTGCTCTCGAACTTGAACTTCAAAACCTTCGCGGATTTTGCCGGTGCCTACCTCGGCCCGCGAGCGGCTTTCTTCCTTGGTTGGTCGTACTGGCTGAGCTGGAGCGTCGCGGTGGTAGGCGATGCAGTAGTGGTCGGCGGATTCTTCCAGTACTGGTTCCCCGATGTACCCGCCTGGATACCGGCCATCGGTATGTTAATGACGCTGTTTGCCTTGAACGTGCTGACGGTCAGGCTTTTCGGTGAAGTGGAGTTCTGGTTCGCGATCATCAAGATCATTGCCGTCGTCACCTTGATTGGCGTCAGCATGGTGCTGATTGCCAGCTCCTTCGTCTCACCCAATGGCGTCACTGCATCCCTGAACCACCTGCTGGATAAACAGGCGGCTTTCCCCAACGGCCTGTTTGGTTTCTTTGCCGGTTTCCAGATGGCAATCTTCTCCTTTGCCGGCACCGAGCTGATCGGCACCGCAGCCGCCGAAACCCGTTCCCCCGAGAAGACCCTGCCTAAAGCCATCAACTCGATTCCGCTGAGAATCATCCTGTTTTATGTGCTGGCACTGGCCTGCATTATTGCAGTGACTTCCTGGCAACAGGTTTCGCCCAACAAGAGCCCTTTCGTCGAGCTGTTTCTGGTGGCAGGGTTTCCCGCAGCAGCAGGTATCGTCAACTTCGTGGTGCTGACGTCTGCCGCTTCATCGGCCAACAGTGGCGTATTTTCATCCAGCCGCATGCTGTTTGGGCTGGCCAGTCATGACAATGCTCCGGGAATTTTTCGGCGTTTGTCGGGCAATAGCGTGCCTCTGCTGAGCCTGGCGTTCACCACACTGTTGATGCTGGTGGGTGTACTGCTGCTGTTCATCGTTCCAGAAGTCATGACAGCGTTCACCATCGTCTCTACCGTGTCGGCGATCCTGGTGATTTTCACTTGGTCGACCATCCTCGCGTCGTACATTGCCTATCGCAGAAGCCGGCCCGACCTGCATGCTCAATCAGCCTACAAGATGCCTGGAGGCGTACCGATGGCCTGGTTCTCTTTGGCGTTCCTGGGCTTTGTTCTCTGTTTGCTGGCATTAAGACCTGACACCCGTATTGCCTTAATGGTGATGCCGGGTTGGTTCATATGGCTGGCAATTGCCTATCAGCTGACCCACAACTGGAGGCCCAAACCCGCAGCTGGATCGACAAGTCAGTACAGCTGATGTTCACCTGGAGCCTTCGGGTGCCGATGCAGTGAAACGCCCTTGAGCGAAGTTGCATTTGTGGGGCACCTGCGGATCGAAAAGCTGCAAGCCAAGGCCGTCAAATATCACTGACGGCCAACTCTTTGGATGAACGACCAACCCATCTGGCGCGAGTAATGCTTAATTCAAGTGCATGAAGTCGGTACTGACTATGTGGATGACACTTTTGAAGTGAACCGCCCTAGTGCCTGCCCCGATAATCGAAAGCTTACTAACGAACTCTCGAGGTCCAGCATGACGAGCGCAACGACAGAACAAGTCAGCCCAAGAACCCTGAGAAGAGTGATTGTGGCCGCCGGCATCGGCAATTTCGTCGAGTGGTTCGACTTCGCCGTCTACGGCTTTTTGGCCACAACCATCGCCCAGCAATTTTTCCCAAGCGGCGATGCCAGTGCCGCGCTGCTGAAAACCTTTGCGGTATTCGCCGTGGCTTTTGCGTTTCGGCCTCTTGGAGGGATTTTCTTCGGCATGCTGGGCGACAGGATCGGCCGCAAGCGAACCCTTGCGATGACGATTCTACTGATGGCCGGTGCAACGACCTTGATCGGTCTGCTGCCCACTTATGCCGCGATCGGGGTCATGGCGCCGATTCTGCTTTCCCTGATCCGTTGCGCCCAAGGCTTTTCCGCCGGGGGAGAATACGCAGGTGCCTGTGCCTATCTGATGGAGCATGCACCGAATGATAAACGCGCCTGGTACGGCAGCTTCATTCCGGTGTCTACTTTTTCCGCCTTCGCCGCGGCAGCCGTGGTGGCCTACGCACTCGAGGCATCATTATCGGCCGAAGCGATGGGTAGCTGGGGCTGGCGCCTGCCATTCCTGATTGCCGCGCCGCTGGGCCTGGTGGGCCTGTACTTGCGCTGGAAGCTCGATGAGACACCGGCATTCCAGGCGGTGACTCAGGAGCATGCAGTAGCCCATTCCCCACTTAGGGAAACCTTGCGCAACCATGGTGCGGCAATCTGTTGCCTGGGCGCTTTTGTGTCGCTCACGGCGCTATCGTTTTATATGTTCACCACCTACTTCGCTACCTACCTGCAAGTCGCGGGCGGCCTGAGCCGCGCAACAGCGTTGCTGGTGTCACTGATTGCATTGCTATTCGCTGCGGCGATCTGCCCACTGGCCGGGCTGTATTCGGACCGGGTCGGGCGTCGAAAAACGGTGATGACGGCTTGCGCTCTATTAATTGTGGCCGTGTATCCATCATTCCTGATGGCCAGCTCCGGCTCGTTCGCAGCATCCATCGCCGGCGTTATGCTCTTGGCGATTGGAGCGGTGTTGTGCGGTGTGGTAACGGCGGCCTTGCTCTCGGAAACCTTCCCTACCCGTACTCGATACACCGCATCGGCGATTACCTACAACATGGCCTATACCATTTTCGGCGGCACTGCACCGCTGGTGGCTACGTGGCTAATCAGCACCACCGGCAGCAACTTGTCGCCGGCGTTCTACCTAATCGCTGTGGCTTTGCTTGCGCTGGCGGGTGGACTGGCATTGCCGGAGACTTCAAGGATTTCCCTTCATGACATTCCGACGGAGGGGAAAGGCGCAGGAGTGAGCGCTGCGGCCTGAAACACGAAACGAGCCGAGACGGTGGGTCGCCCATTCTTGCCGACGATCCACCGCACGGAGCACCGGGTATTGCTGCAGGCCCATGTCTGAGTAGCAGTGCTTTGGTGGAGACGCTTAAAAGCTACTGCGCCCTTCCCCCCCTCTTTTCATCACCTTCCGACCAGAAACTCATTTCAGGGTCTTGCGCATCCGGTATTATGGTATACCATCATACGCACAGACACTTTCAACCTGAAACGGAGCAGCTCATGAGTTTCGAAATCCGCAAGATCGTCAGCTATGTCGAAGAAACCTTTATCGAAGGCGGCAAGGCCACCGATACGCCAGTGACCATGGTCGGCCTGGCTGTGGTGATGAAAAACCCTTGGCTGGGTCGCGGCTTCGTCGAAGACCTCAAGCCGGAAATCCGCGCCAACTGCTCGGACCTCGGAGCACTTATGGTTGAGCGCCTGGTAGGCATCATCGGCGGTGCCGAGAAAATCGAGGCTTATGGCAAGGCAGCCGTCGTCGGTGCCGATGGTGAAATCGAACACGCTTCCGCCGTCATCCACACCCTGCGTTTCGGTAACCATTACCGCGAAGCGGTTAAAGCCAAGAGTTATCTGAGCTTCACCAACAAGCGCGGTGGCCCGGGCACCTCGATCCAGATTCCGATGATGCACAAGGATGACGAAGGCCTGCGTTCGCACTACATCACCCTGGAAATGCAGATCGAAGACGCGCCACGTGCCGACGAAATTGTCGTGGTCCTGGGTTGCGCGGACGGCGGCCGTCTGCACCCACGCATCGGCAACCGCTACATCGACCTGGAAGAACTGGCGGCCGAAAAAGCCCAGTAATAAAGGTCGGTCACTACAACAAAAAGGTATGCAGGAGCGCTCCATGATTCGGCTCACCGCTGAACGCACCCCGGCTGGAACCAGTTACCTGGCGACCGGCCAAGGCCAGCCCGTGGTCTTGATCCACGGCGTGGGCCTGAATAAAGAAATGTGGGGCGGCCAGATCGTTGGCTTGGCCACGAAGTACCGTGTCATTGCCTACGACATGCTGGGCCATGGCGCCAGTCCTCGTCCGGAAAATGGAACCCCCCTGCTTGGCTATGCCGACCAGTTGCTGGAGTTGCTCGATCACCTGCAATTGCCCAAGGCCGCGGTGATCGGCTTTTCCATGGGCGGGCTGGTGGCGCGGGCTTTTGCCCTGCATTACCCGCAGCGCTTGCAAAGTCTGGTGGTGCTCAACAGCGTGTTCAATCGCAGCCCTGAACAACGTGCCGGTGTTATCGCCCGCACCAGCCAGGCCGCCGAACACGGGCCGGACGCCAACGCTGAGGCGGCGCTGTCACGCTGGTTCAGTCGTGAATACCAGGCAGCCAATCCTGCGCAGATCGCTGCGATCCGCCAGACACTGGCGGGCAATGATCCTCAGGGTTACTTGACCACCTATGAATTGTTTGCAACCCAAGACATGTACCGTGCCGAGGACTTGGCCAGCATCCAGGTGCCGACATTGATTGCAACCGGCGAGCTGGATCCGGGATCGACTCCCGAAATGGCTGAGCAATTGGCCCAGCGCATTCCCGGCGCGACCGTTGCCGTGCTCGCCGAACAGCGGCATATGATGCCCGTAGAATCGCCGCGCCTGGTCAACCAGCTGTTGCTGGAGTTTCTCGACACCGCGCACTCCCGACCAAACCATATAAAGGGGATCGTTGCATGACACTCGCACGCTTCCAGATGTGCATCGGCGGTGAATGGGTCGATGCCCTGTCCGGCAAGACCTTTGAAAGCCTGAACCCGGCCTTGGCACAAGCCTGGGCTGAATTGCCGGATGCCGACGAAGCTGACGTCGAGCGCGCCGTACAGGCTGCGCAGACTGCCTTCGAGAGTGCGGCCTGGCGAGGTCTCACCGCCACCGCTCGCGGCAAACTGCTTCGCCGCCTGGGCGATCTGATCGCCGAAAACAAGGAACAACTGGCGCAGCTGGAAAGCCGCGACAACGGCAAGCTGATTCGCGAGACTCGCGGCCAGGTCGGCTATCTGCCGGAATTCTTTCACTACACCGCAGGCCTGGCTGACAAACTGGAAGGCGGAACGCTGCCGCTGGACAAGCCTGACCTGTTTGCCTACACCGTGCACGAGGCCATGGGCGTGGTCGCCGCGATCATTCCGTGGAACAGCCCGCTGTACCTGACGGCGATCAAACTGGCTCCGGCCCTCGCGGCAGGCAACACCATCGTGATCAAGCCGTCCGAGCACGCCTCGGCAACCATTCTCGAACTGGCGCGCCTGGCGCTGGAAGCCGGGATTCCGCCCGGTGTGGTCAACGTCGTCACCGGTTACGGCCCAAGCACCGGCGCCGCCCTCACCCGCCATCCGCTGGTTCGCAAAATCGCTTTCACCGGCGGTGCGGCTACAGCGCGGCATGTTGTACGCAGCAGCGCCGAAAATTTCGCCAAGCTGTCGCTGGAACTGGGCGGCAAATCGCCGAACATTATTTTCGCCGACGCTGACCTCGACAGCGCGATCAACGGCGCGATCGCCGGGATCTATGCCGCTTCCGGGCAAAGTTGTGTATCCGGTTCGCGTCTGTTGGTGCAAGACGAAATCTACGATGAATTCGTCGGCCGCTTGGTGGAACGCGCCCAGCGCATCCGCATCGGCAACCCGCAGGAAGACAGCAGCGAAATGGGCCCTATGGCCACCGCGCAGCAACTGGCAGTGGTTGAAGGTCTGGTGGCTGATGCCATTGCCGAAGGCGCGAAACTGCGCCTGGGCGGCAAGCGTCCGGCCAATCTCGGTGACGGTTGGTTCTATGAGCCGACGCTGTTCGAGTGCGATAGCAACTCGATGAAGATCATGCAAGAAGAAGTGTTCGGCCCGGTGGCTTCAGTCATTCGTTTCAAGGACGAAGCCGAAGCCCTGGCGATCGCCAACGACTCGCAGTTCGGCCTCGCCGCCGGCATCTGGACCCGCGACCTGGGCCGTGCCCATCGCCTGGCCCGGGACGTGCGCTCGGGGATCATTTGGGTCAACACCTACCGCGCAGTGTCGGCCATGGCGCCAATCGGCGGTTTCAAAAACAGCGGCTATGGACGCGAAAGCGGCATCGATTCGGTGCTGGCCTACACCGAGCTGAAAACGGTGTGGATCAACCTCTCCCAGGCACCGATGCCTGATCCGTTCGTGATGCGTTAGGAGTCTTGAGAAATGATCGAACCCGGCATTTACAAAGACGTCATGAGCTCGTTTCCGTCAGGCGTCACGATAGTGACCACCCTGGACCCGGACGGCGGCATCGTCGGCATTACCGCCAGCGCTTTCAGTGCACTGTCGATTGACCCGGCACTGGTGCTGTTCTGCCCCAATTACGCATCCGACACCTACCCGGTGTTACGCGATAGCAAGCAGTTCGCGATTCATCTGCTGTCCGCCGACCAGACCGCCGAAGCCTATGCCTTTGCCGGAAAAGGCAAGGACAAGGCCAGCGGCATCGACTGGCACCTGAGCGAGTTGGGCAACCCGCTACTGCGCAAAGCCACCGCGATCATCGAGTGCGAACTGTGGCGCGAATACGATGGTGGTGATCACGCCATCATAGTCGGCGCCGTGAAGAACCTGATTCTTCCCGAGCAACCCGTGACACCGATGATCTATCACAAGGGCAAGCTGGGTCCCCTGCCCGCCCTGGCTTGATGGCTTCACACAAAACCCTGTAGGAGCCCGGCTTGCCGGCAAAGGCGTACCTGAGGACGCCTTCGCCGGCAAGCCGGGCTCCTACAGGTAATCACTCTTTTCTCCAGGAGCCGGCATGAGCCCAGCAGCCACGCAACTGTTCCGCCAGCAGGCCTACATCGGCGGCCAATGGCTGGATGCGCCCGATGGTGCGCAACAGGACATTTTCAACCCCGCCACCGGCGAACTGATTGGCCGGGTGCCGAGTCTTGGCGCCGCCGAAGCGCGCCAGGCCATCGCTATTGCCAATCAAGCCTGGCCAGCCTGGCGTGCAATAACCGCCAAGGAACGCAGCAACGCACTCAAGCGCTGGCACGCCCTGATGCTGGAAAACGCCGATGCCCTTGCCGAAATCCTCACTCTGGAACAGGGCAAGCCCCTGGCGGAAGCCAAGGGGGAAATTCTCTATGCGGCCAGTTTCATCGAGTGGTTTGCCGAAGAAGCCAAACGCATTTACGGCGACACCATTCCAAGCCACAAGGGCGATGCGCGCATCGTCGTCAGCAAAGAGCCGATCGGTGTCGTCGCGGCGATCACGCCATGGAATTTCCCTGCCGCGATGATAACTCGCAAGGCCGGTCCGGCACTGGCTGCGGGTTGTCCATGCATCGTTAAACCGGCGCCGGAAACCCCGTTTTCGGCATTGGCCATGGCCGCATTGGCCGAACAGGCCGGCATTCCAGCGGGCATCTTCAACGTAATCACCGGGGACGCTGTCGCCATCGGCGGCGAGCTGACAGCAAGTCCCTTGGTGCGCAAGCTGTCGTTCACCGGTTCCACTGGCATCGGCAAATTGCTGATGGCGCAGTGCGCACCGACACTGAAAAAAGTCTCGCTGGAACTGGGCGGCAACGCGCCATTTATTGTCTTCGACGATGCAGACCTGGAACGTGCCGTGGAGGGCGCGCTGATCGCCAAGTTTCGCAATGCCGGCCAGACCTGTGTCTGCGTCAATCGCTTCCTGGTGCAGGACGGAATTCACGACGCCTTCGTCGCGCGGTTGGCCGAACGGGTTTCGCAACTCAACGTCGGCAGCGGTTTCGATGCCGGGGTCAATCAAGGCCCACTGATCAACGACCGCGCCGTGGCCAAGGTTGAAGACCATGTGCAGGACGCGCTTGCACAAGGTGCGCAATTGCTTTGTGGAGGCGAGCGTCACGCGTTGGGCCACGGCTTCTTCCAGCCAACAGTGCTGGCCGGCGTGACATGCGCGATGAAAGTCGCCCAGGAAGAAACCTTTGGCCCATTGGCAGCCGTGTTTCGCTTTGACAGCGAAGCCCAAGCGATCCAAATGGCCAACGACACCGAGCTCGGTCTGGCCGCCTACTGTTACACCCGTGATCTGGGCCGGGCATGGCGCATGAGTGAAGCTTTGGAATACGGCATGGTCGGGATCAACGAAGGGCTGATTTCCACTGAGGTCGCGCCTTTTGGCGGGATCAAATCCTCGGGTCTGGGCCGCGAAGGCTCCAAGTACGGCATCGAAGACTACCTTGAACTTAAATACACCCTGATGGGCGGGCTCTAGGTCATGTTGGTCATATTGTAGGAGTCCGGCTTGCCGGCTATGGCGTTCTTGAGGACGCCTTCGCCGGCAAGCCGGGCTCCTACAGAACAGCACTGATATCCGTGCCCCACGGAGATAAGCGAAATGAGTAACGAGAAGTACGAAAAAGGCTTGCAGATCCGCACCCAGGTACTGGGTGAAGCCTATGTGAAACGCTCCATCGAGAATGCCGACGACTTCACCCGTCCGTTGCAGGAAATGGTCACCGAGTACTGCTGGGGCCACGTCTGGGGTCGTGAGGGTTTGTCGCTAAAAGAGCGCAGCATGATCAACCTGGCCATGATCTCGGCCCTCAACCGGCCTCACGAACTCAAGCTGCATGTGCGCGGTGCCTTGCGTAACGGCCTGAGTCGTGAGCAAATACGCGAAATTCTGCTTCAGGTCGGCATATATTGCGGTGTACCCGCTGCCGTCGACAGTTTCCGGCTCGCCCGTGAAGCGTTCGCCGAAGCCGATGCCGAGGCCTCCAGTTAACCTTGGCTGTTTGATTGAATGAGTACGGATGATCCAAAGGATCGAAGTGCTCTTTTTGCATGGACAGCCACATTCAGAGCGGACCCCATGAAACGCCTGCCACTCGACGACAGCTTCAAGGTCAATCGCAACCCCGTTACCCTGCGCGAAATCGTGCTGGATAAACTGCGAAGCGCCATCATGAACTTCCAGCTTCTGCCGGGAGACCGTCTGGTCGAACGCGATCTGTGCGATCGCCTGGGCGTCAGCCGTACCTCCGTGCGCGAAGCGTTGCGTCACCTGGAATCCGAAGGTCTGGTGGAATTTGCCGACGCCAAGGGCCCACGGGTGGCGATCATTACCCTGGCCGATGCCGTCGATATTTATGAGCTGCGTTGCGTGCTCGAAGGGCTGATCGTTCAGCTGTTCACCCTGCGCGCCAAGGCCAAGGACATCAAGGCCCTGGAAAAAGCCCTGGAGGAAAACCGTCAGGCGCTCAAGGAAGGCGAACTGCAACAAGTCATCGACTCCGTGCAAGGTTTCTACGACGTACTGCTCGAAGGCTCCGGTAACCACGTCGCGGCTACTCAGCTGCGTCAGCTTCAGGCGCGCATCAGCTACCTGCGCGCGACGTCGGTGTCCCAGGAAAACCGTCGTGGCGCCAGCAACCAGGAAATGGAACGCATGGTCGAGGCGATCAAGAGCGGTGATCCTCTGGCCGCTCACCAGGCTTGCGTCGACCACGTCCGCGCCGCCGCCACCGTCGCCCTCGATTACCTCAAGCGCAAGCAGGATGAGACCGGGGCGATCCCCGAGATCACCCAACCCATCGCGCTCAAAGAACCGCGCATAGGTCGCTAATCATGTTCAGCCCGAGCTTTTGTCCAAAGTGCGGCGGCAATGACCTCGGTCAGCAGCAACCGCCGGGCGATACGCACGAGCGCCTGATGTGCCGCAGCTGCGGCTATATCCACTACATCAATCCGAAAATCATTGCCGGGTGCATCATCGAGCAGGACGGCAAGTACTTGCTGTGCCAACGCGCGATCCCGCCGCGCCCCGGCACCTGGACGCTACCAGCGGGCTTCATGGAGGCTGGCGAAACCACCGAGCAGGCAGCGTTGCGCGAGGTCTGGGAAGAGAGTGGCGTGCGGGGCGAAATCCTCTCACCCTACTCGATCTTCAGCGTGCCGAAGATCAGCGAGGTGTACATCATCTTCCGCGCCATCGCCCTGGAAATCACTGGCCAGTTCGGGCCGGAAACCCTCGACTACAAATTCTTTGCACCCGAGGACATCCCTTGGGACAGCATCTATTACCCGGCGATCCGGCAGATCCTCGAGCGCTACATCGAGGAACGGCAGGCCGGCGTCTATGGCATCTACATCGGCAACGACGACAGCGGCAAGATTCATTTCATCCGCTAGCGAAAACCGGTTTCCCCTGTAGGAGCTGGCTTGCCAGCGAAGGCGCCCGCAAGATAAGTGCAATGCTCAAGGACGCCTTCGCCGGCAAGCCGGCTCCTACAGGGTTATGTGGCGTTTTTCATGCTGGCGCTACACCCTCGACAATAATCACCTCGGCCCGAGCCACCCCCTCGCGATGCCCTTTCGCCTCCTGATACAGATCTGACCGATAGCACGCCAGCGCCTGTTCATAAGAGTCAAATTCGATCACCACGCTGCGTTGTGGCGTCGGCCGACCTTCCATCGCCTCACTGCGCCCGCCGCGCGCCAGCAATCGTCCGCCATATTCGGCAAATGCCTGCGGTGCCCGCAGGGTGTATTGGCTGTATTGATCGGGGTCGGTGACATCCACGTGAGCAATCCAGTACGCCTTCATAGTGACCTCTCGGTTGATTTTGTATTATGGTATACCACAATACATTTCCATCAAACACTGAGATTCCCGACATGGCCTTCAACACTATCGAAGAAATTATCGAAGACTATCGCCAAGGCAAAATGGTGCTACTGGTCGATGACGAGGACCGGGAAAACGAAGGCGACCTGCTGCTGGCAGCCGACTGTTGCACAGCCCAAGCGATCAGCTTCATGGCCCGTGAGGCGCGTGGCCTGATCTGCCTGACGCTGACCGACGACCACTGCCAGCGCCTGGGTCTGGAGCAAATGGTTCCGAGCAATGGCAGTGTGTTCAGCACCGCGTTCACCGTGTCCATCGAGGCCGCCACCGGGGTGACTACCGGCATCTCCGCGGCGGACCGGGCGCGCACCGTTGCGGCGGCGGTTGCCCCGAATGCCGGGCCCGCCGATCTGGTGCAGCCGGGGCACATCTTTCCGTTACGCGCCAAGGAAGGTGGCGTGCTGACCCGCGCCGGTCATACCGAGGCTGGCTGCGACCTGGCGCGCCTGGCAGGCTTCACGCCGGCCTCGGTGATCGTCGAAGTCATGAACGATGACGGCACGATGGCCCGTCGTCCGGACCTGGAAGTGTTCGCGCGCAAGCACGGCATCAAGATTGGCACCATCGCCGACCTGATTCACTACCGTCTGAGCACCGAACACACCGTGGTGCGCATCGGTGAACGCGAGCTGCCCACCGTGCACGGCACCTTTCGTCTGATCACCTTCGAGGATCGCATCGAAGGCGGTGTCCACATGGCAATGGTGATGGGCGACTTGCGCCGCGATGAAGCGACGCTTGTGCGTGTGCATGTGATCGACCCATTGCGCGATCTCGTCGGCGCCGAGTACAGCGGCCCGTCCAACTGGACGCTATGGGCCGCGTTGCAGCGGATTGCCGAAGAAGGTCGTGGCGTGGTGGTGGTGTTGGCTAACCATGAGTCGTCACAGGCATTGCTCGAGCGTGTACCGCAACTCACGCAGCCGCCTCGCCAGTTCAGCCGTTCGCAGTCACGCATCTATTCTGAAGTGGGGACTGGGGCGCAGATCCTGCAAGACCTTGGCGTGGGCAAACTGCGTCATCTCGGCCCACCGCTCAAATACGCGGGTTTGACCGGGTACGACCTGGAAGTCGTAGAAAGCATCCCGTTCGCCCAGTGAATAGTGACCCACTGTAGGAGCTGGCTTGCCAGCGATGGTCGTCAACGATGACGCGTGTTTGCCGGATAAACGCGGTGTTTGTGAATCCATCGCTGGCAAGCCAGCTCCTACAAAGGGCAAGTCGTCCTCTGGATTCGAGTTAGGTTGGGCAATGCCCTCGCCGAACAAAAAAGCATGTTTTGGCTGATAGCCGGTACGGCAAAGTGCTTGCACAAAGTTTGGAATACCATAATATGATATTCCATAGACCGGACAGTCAGAACTGACTCGATGGACCTACTGCTCCCGATAGGCGGGCGCTCGAAGCCCCGCTCATAAACACAACAATGAGGGCGTGAAAATGGTGTTGAACAAACGTGCAACCGCGGTTCTTTTTGCGGGACTGCTGAGCGTGACCAGCCAAGCGTTGATGGCAGCTGAAAGCGTCAACTTTGTCAGCTGGGGCGGCAGCACTCAGGATGCGCAAAAGCAAGCCTGGGCCGATCCGTTCAGCAAGGCCAGCAGCATCACCGTGGTCCAGGATGGCCCCACCGACTATGGCAAACTCAAAGCCATGGTCGAAAGCGGCAACGTGCAGTGGGACGTGGTTGATGTCGAAGCTGACTTCGCCTTGCGCGCCGCCTCCGAAGGCCTGCTCGAACCCCTCGATTTCAAAGTCATTGAACGGGATAAAATCGACCCGCGGTTCGTCTCCGATCACGGCGTCGGCTCGTTCTTCTTCTCCTTCGTCCTCGGCTACAACGAAAGCAAGCTCGGCGCCAGCAAACCCCAGGACTGGTCCGCGCTATTCGACACCAAGACCTACCCCGGTAAACGCGCACTCTATAAATGGCCAAGCCCAGGTGTGCTGGAACTGGCGCTGCTGGCTGACGGCGTCGCCGCGGACAAACTCTATCCGCTAGACCTGGATCGGGCCTTCAAGAAACTCGACACCATCAAGAAAGACATCGTTTGGTGGGGCGGCGGCGCCCAGTCGCAACAGTTGCTGGCCTCCGGCGAAGCGAGCATGGGTCAATTCTGGAACGGCCGCATTCACGCGCTGCAAGAAGACGGCGCCCCCGTCGGCGTGAGCTGGAAACAGAACCTGGTCATGGCCGACATCCTGGTCATTCCCAAAGGTTCGAAAAACAAGGACGCAGCGATGAAGTTCCTGGCTAACGCCAGCAGTGCCAAGGGCCAGGCCGACTTCTCCAACCTGACCGCCTACGCTCCGGTCAACGTCGACAGCGTCGCGCTCCTGGATTCGGCTTTGGCACCTAACCTGCCGACTGCCTACGCCAAGGATCAGATCACTCTTGATTTCGCGTATTGGGCCAAAAACGGTCCTGCCATCGCGACACGGTGGAACGAATGGCTGGTCAAATGAAAATGACGGTAACCGCGCCCCGTCAACCCACTGCATCCGGTAGCGCCAATGGTGCTGCCGGTCTGGCCCTCGGCGAGGCGGTTGCGATGAGGCAATCCCCGACTCTGGCACAACGCTGGCGTGGTTCGAGCAACCTGATCCCCGCCCTTCTGTTCCTCGGTCTGTTCTTTCTGGCACCGTTGATTGGCCTGCTGCTGCGCGGCGTGCTTGAGCCGGTTCCAGGGCTGGGCAACTACGAGCAATTGTTCGCCAACTCGGCGTATGCCCGGGTGCTGCTCAACACCTTCTCGGTGGCCGGCCTGGTGACACTGTTCAGCCTGCTGCTGGGCTTTCCGCTGGCCTGGGCCATCACCCTGGTGCCGCATGGCTGGGGTCGCTGGATTCTCAACATTGTGTTGTTGTCGATGTGGACCAGTCTCCTTGCCCGTACCTACTCCTGGCTTGTGCTGTTGCAAGCTTCGGGGGTCATCAACAAGGCGTTGATGGCGATGGGCATCATCGATCAACCGCTGGAGATGGTGCATAACCTCACCGGCGTGGTGATCGGCATGAGCTACATCATGATCCCGTTCATCGTACTGCCGCTGCAGGCGACCATGCAGGCTATCGACCCGATGATTCTGCAAGCCGGCTCGATCTGCGGTGCCAGTCCCTGGACCAATTTCTTCCGGGTGTTCCTGCCGCTGTGCCGGCCAGGCCTGTTCTCCGGTGGCCTGATGGTGTTTGTGATGTCTCTGGGTTACTACGTCACCCCGGCGCTGCTGGGTGGTGCGCAGAACATGATGCTGCCCGAGTTCATCATTCAACAGGTGCAGTCTTTCCTCAACTGGGGGCTGGCGAGCGCCGGTGCCGCGTTGTTGATCGTCATTACGCTGGTGTTGTTCTACTTCTACCTGAAGCTTCAACCGGAATCCCCGGTTGGCGCCAGCAACGCGAGGTAAGCCGTCATGCTCCTGACCCCTAATGCCATGAGCCGTCGGATGCGCTTCGGCCTGTACTTCACCACCGGGCTGATCGGTCTGTTCCTTTTGCTGCCGATCGTGTTCATCGTGCTGCTGTCGTTCGGATCGTCGCAATGGCTGGTGTTCCCGCCACCGGGCTGGACGCTGAAATGGTACGGCCAGTTCTTCTCCAACGCCGACTGGATGAACGCTGCAATGGCCAGCCTCAAGGTTGCGGTGTTGACAACATTCTTCGCCGTCGCCCTGGGCCTGCCCACTGCATTTGCCCTGGTACGCGGCCGCTTCCCTGGCCGGGAAATGCTCTACGGCCTGTTCACCCTGCCGATGATCGTGCCCTTGGTGATCATCGCCGTGGCGGTGTACGCGCTGTTCCTTAAACTGGGCTACACCGGGACGATGTTCGCTTTCGTGGTCAGCCACGTCATCGTTGCATTGCCGTTCACCATCATCTCGATCATCAACTCGCTGAAGCTGTTCGACCAGTCGATCGAGGATGCCGCTGTGATCTGCGGTGCATCACGCCTGCAAGCGGTGTTCAAGGTGACCTTTCCGGCGATCCGTCCGGGCATGGTCGCCGGTGCCCTGTTTGCGTTCCTGGTGTCGTGGGACGAAGTGGTGCTGAGCGTGATGATGGCCAGCCCGACCCTGCAAACCCTTCCCGTGAAAATGTGGACCACCCTGCGCCAGGACCTGACGCCCGTGATCGCCGTCGCTTCGACGCTGCTGATCGGCCTCTCGGTATTGGTCATGGTGATCGCCGCCGCACTGCGCCGGCGCAATGAAATCAGCGCCTGAGCGCGCAGGAGTACGACATGAGTGCAGTGATTAAAGATTCCGCTCAACAGAACGACCAGTCGCTGGTAAGCCTGCGCAACCTGAACAAGCACTACGGCGACTTTGCCGCCGTGGACAACATTTCGCTGGACATCAAGGACGGTGAATTCCTCACCTTTCTCGGCTCCAGCGGCTCCGGTAAAAGTACCACCCTGTCGATGCTGGCCGGTTTCGAAACACCGAGCAGCGGCGAGATCCTGGTCAATGGCCAATCGCTGGTCAACGTGCCGCCACACAAGCGTGACATCGGCATGGTGTTTCAGCGCTACTCGTTGTTCCCGCACCTTTCGGTGCGCGACAACATCGCCTTCCCATTGGCGATTCGCAAATTGGCCACAGCGGAACGTGAACGTCGGGTCGATGCAATGCTCAAGCTTGTGCAGCTTGAACAATTCGCCCATCGCCGCCCTTCGCAACTCTCCGGGGGGCAGCAACAACGCGTCGCCATCGCCCGGGCGCTGGTCTATGAGCCACGCATTCTGTTGATGGATGAACCCCTTGGTGCGCTGGATAAAAAGCTGCGCGAAGACTTGCAGGATGAATTGCGCCAACTGCATCGACGTTTGGGCATCACCATTGTCTATGTGACCCACGACCAGGAAGAAGCCATGCGTTTGTCCCAACGCATCGCGATTTTCAGTCACGGCAAGATCGTCGGCCTGGGCAGTGGCTATGACTTGTACCAGAACCCGCCGAATGCGTTCGTCGCCTCGTTCCTCGGTAACTCGAACTTCCTGAAACTTAAGGCTCAGGGCAACGCGGTGGCTTCGTTCGAAGGGCAATCGCTGTCGATCCGCCTGACAGCCGGCCTGCAAACCAATCAGGATGTTTTGCTGATGGTGCGCCCGGAAAAGGCGTTGGCACTGAGTATCGAACAAGCCACTCAGGAGCCGCTGGCTGCGGGCTGGAATGAAGTATCAGCCAAGGTTGTGGAGGTGTTGTTCCTGGGCGAAAGCCAGACCTGCAGCGTACTGACCTCGGGCGGTACGTCGATGACCGTGAAGGCACTTTCAGCTGCTGGCATGCCAATGAAAGCAGGTGATCCGGTGCGTGTGCGCTGGGCTACTGCGGATGCCTGCGTCTATACCGAATGGGCTGAGAGCGATTTGAACAAGGCTGCTGGGGCGCATTGATTTTTTGATGTTCACGCCAGTGAGCTGCTAGTTAAGTGCCACTCTCGGGTCGCCGCAACGTCGGGTTGCGGTGGCCCTTTTTTTTGCATTTATTCCACGCCTTATTTGTTTCGCAGACGTCATCGCGAGCAGGTTCGCTCCCACATTGTTCAGTGATGTACACAACATTTGTGTTTGGCACATTCCCCTGTAGGAGCACGGCTTGCCGGCGATGGCGGTAGGTCAGGCGCTTCGATGTCGACTGCTCTACAGTCATCGCGAGAAAGCTCAGCTCCCACAGGGAAATGCGTACAACCTCCCGATCAGGCCGCCGGTAGGCCACCTCGCTGTGGCTCCCACATTGTTCAGTGATGTACACAACATTTGTGTTTGGCACACTCCCCTGTAGGAGCACGGCTTGCCGGCGAAGGCGGTGGGTCAGGCGCTTCGATGTCGACTGCTCTACAGTCATCGCGAGCAAGCTCAGCTCCCACAGGGAAATGCGTACAACCTCCCGGTCAGGCCGGTCGGCCGCCTCGCTTTAGCGTTTGCGGTGCACGCCCCCTCGAGAGGCCGAGTGGAGGTTCTGCGCAGTGGGCAACCCGGCATGGATGCCGGGTTAGCCGCCCCCGGCCATGGATGGCCGATGGCGGCGGGCCCACGGAGCAGGACCGGAGCGAGGGCATGCCGAGCCTGGCCGAGGCACCGAACGAAAGGGGCAAGAGCCCTTGGTTACTTTGGGCCGGGCCGCGCAGGCTTTTCCAAGTGACTCGCTGTAAGAGCGAAACCGCTAGCAGCCGTTACCGCAGGAATGGATATGTACACAATCAAAGAGCCCAAACAAAAATGCCCGGCAAAAAGCCGGGCATCCCAAACAAACTTAAATCAACGGGTATAACTCAACCTCGAAGCCCTGCTCCCCCGAGCCTCCCCTCGCGTAGCCAGACAATAGTAGAGCGGACAAGTCACCACCAACCCCACCAACCACGACAGGTCCGTACCCTCAACCAGATTGGCATACGGCCCCACATACAGCGACGTATTGGCAAACGGCAGCTGCACGATGATCCCGATGAAATACGCCACGATTGCATGCCAATTGAACCGCCCATAAATCCCGCCATCCGCACGGAAGATCGAGGCGATGTCATAGCACCCGCGCTTGATCACATAGAAGTCGATCAAGTTGATCGAGGCCCATGGAACCAGCACCAGCAGCAGCGCGAGGATGAGTCCGATGAACTGCGAAATGAAATCTGCAGACGCCCCCAGCGCCACCACACAGCAACCTGCCAACACCACACTCGACAACACCACACGCACCTTGATGCTGGGCGTCCACTGACTGGCGAAGGTCTGGATCGAGGTAATGATCGACAGTACCGCGCCATACAGATTCAAGGCGTTGTGACTGATGATATTGAGCAGGAACAGCACCATCAGAATCGGCCCCAGCCACCCGGTGGATTGCTTCACCGCCGCCATGGCTTCGGTACCTTCAGGGGTCGCCAGTACCACCACCGCGCCGAAGGTAAACGACAGGATCGTGCCC
The DNA here is from genome assembly GCF_056401975.1 of Pseudomonas sp. P4_C8. Taxonomy (NCBI): domain Bacteria; kingdom Pseudomonadati; phylum Pseudomonadota; class Gammaproteobacteria; order Pseudomonadales; family Pseudomonadaceae; genus Pseudomonas; species Pseudomonas sp. P4_C8. Next base: position 129,521 of record NZ_JBFUIH010000019.1, read on the forward strand.
AGGGTTGCGCCCAGATAAGTGGCGAAGAACGGACGGGCGATGCCGATATCGGCCGGCAGGTAGCGCGAGTAGTCCGACACATAAGGCGAGAAACTGATCTGCCAGATGATCCCCAGAGACACCGTGGCCAACCAGCCCGACAGGTTAAACCCGCCGCGGGTAAAGAAATCCGCCGGCAGGTCATGGGCGAAGATGTAGAGGAAACCCGCAAGCAAGGCACTGCCCATGACCCAGGTGCCGATGCGGTTCAGGGTGTGAATGAAACGATAACCGATCACCCCGATCGCCGTAGCGCTGAGGGCGCCGATGAGGATGCTGGCGGGGACCGGGACTGAGGGTGCGATTCCGACAATCGACTTGCCGGCCAGCACGATATTGGAGATGAAGAAACCGATGTAGATCAGGGCGGCAAAGAACACGATCAGCAGCGCGCCATAGCGCCCGAACTGGCCGCGACTCTGCACCATTTGCGGAATTCCCATGCGGGGTCCCTGAGCCGATGCGAGGGCAATCACCAGCCCGCCGACCATGTGCCCCAGCGCTATCGCCAGCAGCCCCCAGAACAGATCGAGATGGAACACCTGAACCACCATGGCACCCGTAACGATAGGCAACGGTGCAATGTTGGTGCTGAACCATAAAGTGAAAAGATCGCGGGCCTTCCCGTGGCGCTCTGCGAGTGGAACGTAATCGACCGTGTGATTCTCGATCAACGGGTCTTGCCGGGACATCTGGGACATATGCATGAACTCGAGTTTGTCTGTTCTTATCTTTGTATGAAGCCAAACCGGGGGCACATCTTGGCACCCCTCAGATGCGGACCATATTATGGTATTCCAACATTTTCACAAGACTGATTCGGTCTTTGCGCACCCATCTGATCCGCAATCCTGCCGTAAAAGTGCACACGCCTCCTATCTTAACCCCCCGTAAATGCTGACTTTTAGACCAAAGGTGTACGTTTATCAGTCCACAGAAAAAGCACTTGCAAACGATGTATTACGGTATACCATCAGACCTACAAACCGATAAAAACACGTTTCACCACCCGAGGACCGTCCAATGATTGATGCCGCCATCTACAAACAAGTCATGGGCTCGTTCCCGTCCGGCGTAACGGTGATCACCACGCTGGATGACGACGGTCAAATCGTCGGCCTGACCGCAAGCGCCTTCAGCTCGCTGTCCATGGACCCGGCCCTGGTGCTGTTCTGCCCGAACTACAGTTCCGACTCCTATCCCGTTCTGATCAAGAACAAACGCTTTGCCATTCACGTGCTTTCCGGCGGCCAGCAGAGCGAAGCCTATGCGTTCGCGCGAAAAGGCAAAGACAAGGCGCAAGGTATCGAATGGACCTTGAGCGAACTGGGCAACCCCATTTTGGCCAACGCTACGGCGGTCATCGAGTGCGAGTTGTGGCGCGAATATGAAGGCGGCGATCACGCGATCATGGTGGGTGCCGTGAAGAACCTGATCGTGCCACAGCAAAACACCGGACCATTGGTGTATTGCCACGGCAAGATGGGCGCCCTGCCCGTACTTGCATGAGTCAGCTGATCCGGAAATAATTTGCGCGAATAGCGTATTATGGTATACCAATAACCATCAGGCCCGCAGTCGACAGGCCGACAACAAAAGATCCGAGGTAGCGTCATGAAGTTTTCCTTGTTCGTACACATGGAACGTTGGGACGAAAGCGTCAGCCACCGCCAGTTGTTCGAAGATTTGACCGAACTGACCCTGATGGCCGAGGCCGGCGGTTTCAGCACCGTCTGGATCGGCGAACACCACGCCATGGAATACACCATCTCGCCAAGCCCCATGCCTTTGTTGGCCTACCTGGCTGCCAAGACCACCACCATTCACCTGGGCGCAGGTACCATCATCGCGCCGTTCTGGCACCCGTTGCGGGTCGCCGGTGAATGCGCATTGCTGGACGTGATCAGCAACGGTCGCATGGAAGTCGGCCTGGCCCGTGGCGCGTATCAGGTTGAGTTCGACCGGATGGCCGGCGGCATGCCTGCTTCTTCCGGTGGTCAGGCGCTGCGGGAAATGGTTCCGGTGGTTCGAGCATTGTGGCAAGGTGACTACGCCCACAATGGCGATATCTGGAAATTCCCGACGTCCACCAGCGTGCCGAAGCCGATCCAGAAGCCTAATCCGCCGATGTGGATCGCCGCGCGCGACCCGGACTCACACAACTTCGCCGTGGCCAACGGCTGCAACGTCATGGTCACCCCGCTGATGAAGGGCGACGAAGAAGTCCTCGACCTGAAGAACAAATTCCAGACCGCCCTGGACAACAACCCGGACGTGCCACGCCCACAGTTGATGGTGTTGCGTCACACCCATGTCCACTCGGTTGACGAACCTGAAGGCTGGAAAGTCGGGGCCAAGGCGATCGCCAAGTTCTACCGCACCTTCGATGCCTGGTTCGGCAACAAGGAAACGCCGGTCAACGGCTTCCTGGCGCCGAGCCCTGAGGAGAAATTCGCCGGCCGTCCAGAGTTCGAACTGGAGAGCCTGCACAAGACCGCCATGATCGGCACCCCGGAAGAAATCATTCCGCGCATCAAGTACTACCAGGAACTGGGCGTCGACGAATTCAGCTTCTGGTGCGACAACAGCCTGCCGCACGCCGAGAAGAAAAAGTCCCTGGAGCTGTTTATCAAACACGTGGTCCCGGCGTTCCGCTGAGTACTCTGCGCTGTGGGAGCGAGCCTGCTCGCGATGGACGTCAACGATAACGTGCTCCGCCTGAATAACCGCGTTGTCCGGGCGTTTTCGCGAGCAGGCTCACTCCCACAAGGGTCGATTCCCATGTTCAATGGTCGTCTCCAATCACTCGCCCTTCCCTCCGGCGCCGCGCGGGCTTATCTGCGCGGTGAATGGACCGCTTCGCACCTGCATTTCAAGCGCCTGCGCGCCAGTGTTTCAGCCAAGCAGAATGGCTTCTGGCAGTTAGTTCACTGAGCCCACCCGAACTGGAATTCACGCACCGACACCTCGCCCTCTCACGGCGAATAACGGTGCATCGTGTTTCGCCTTTGATCAGGTTTGCTCAATGAACAATAAAAACGCGCTGTTGATCATCGACATGCAGCAGGAGGACGGTCTCGTCCTGGAAAACTTCGACCCGGTAATTGCCCATACCGCAGCCCTGCTCGAAACCGCCCGCAGTCAGCGGACGCCTGTCATTTATACCCGCCATACCAACCGAGCCGACGGCATTGACCTGCCGCGCGGTGAACCCCGGGCCAGCGACGGCGGCCCCAGTAGCTATCGCGCCGGCACCCGGCAAGTGGAAATCATCGAACAGCTGGCGCCTCAACCGGGTGAACTCATCATCGACAAGGGCCGTTACAGTGCCTTTCACCGCACCAACCTCGATACCCTGCTCAAGACGCTGGAAGTCGACACGTTGATCATCTGCGGTGTGTTGACGGATGTCTGCGTACTCAGCAGCGTGTTCGATGCCTTTGCGCTGGGTTATCACGTTCGGCTGGTCAGCGACGCCTGCACCACGACCACCCTGGCGGGGCACTATTCGGCATTGCTGATCATGGCCAACTGGGTCTATTCACTGGAAATTCTCACCAGCACCGAATGTCAGCGCGCCCTGCAACAGCTCGATTACGTCAGCCTGAATCCCGAGCACCCGGACATGTTTGCCCATCAGCCCCATGAGCTGCCAGGCACCATCGCCCGTCTGCAAGCCCATCTCGTTCGGACTCAGGAGTAATCGCCATGAAAGTCGAAAAAAGAAGCATCGATTTCATCCCCGAAACCGAACGCCACGGTCGTCCCGCTTCGCTGTTCTATATCTGGTTCGGCGCCAACATGAACATCACCACCATCGCGTCCGGCGTGCTGCCGGTGGTGATGGGGCTCAACCTGTTCTGGAGCGCGCTGGCAATCATCATCGGCTCGCTGGTCGGGGCGATTTTCATGGCGTCCCACTCAGCCCAGGGCCCGAAGCTGGGCATCCCGCAGATGATCCAGAGCCGCGCCCAGTTCGGCGTGTTGGGCGCCGTATTGCCGCTGTTGTTCGTGATGCTGATCTACCTGGGTTTCTTCGTCAGCAACACCTTGCTCGCCGCTCAGGCGCTGGAGTCCGTCAGCCCGTTGCCGGCCAGCGGCAACATCTACCTGATCGGTGCCTTGTGCTTCGTCGTTGCGCTGTACGGCTATCGGCTGATTCACCGTTTGCAAAAGCTGCTCTCGATCCTTTCACTGCTGGTGTTTGCCGCCGCCACGTTGTTTGCCTTGCAGCTGTCGATTCCCGCCGAACAATGGCTGCCAACAGGCTTTTCGCTGTCGAAGTTTCTGGTGGCGGTGAGCATTGCCGTGACCTGGCAGCTGTCCTATGCGCCTTATGTCGCTGACTATTCGCGCTACCTGCCAAGCAGCACGCCGACCGCTCAGGTGTTCTGGTACAGCTACGCCGGCACGGTCAGTGGCGGCGCGTGGATGATGATTCTCGGGGCAATCCTGAGCGTCGGCATCGGCGACTTTTCCAGCAACGTTGGCGGCCATGTCGCCGGGCTGTTCGGCAGCGGCGCGATCCTGCTGTTCGCCTTCATTGTCTATGGCCAGGTGTCAATCAACGTGTTCAACCTGTACGGGGCGTTCATGTCGACCATCACCGTGATTGAACCTTTCGCCCGGCTCAAGGTGACACCGCGTGTGCGTGGCCTGTTCATGCTGGTGATCAGCCTGGTGGCGACTGCGCTGTGCACGATCAGTCAGGACGACTTCATCAGCTTCTTTCTCAACTTCATTTTCTTCATGAGCTACTTCCTGATCCCCTGGACGGCAATCAATCTGGTGGACTACTACTGCCTGCGAAAAGGCCAGTACCGGATCGATGACATCTTCGACCTCAACGGGATGTATGGAAGGGTCAACTGGATCGCCTGCGGCAGTTTCCTGCTGGCGATTGCCCTTGAGGTTCCGTTCATGAACACCACGTTGTACGTTGGCCCGGTGGCCACGGCACTGGATGGTGTCGACCTGGCCTGGCTGGTCGGCTTGCTGGTGCCGGCCTTGAGTTACTACTGGCTAATGAAACTCGGCAAGCGGGCGCCGGCGTTGAATCAAGCGTCGCAGTAACCGTAAAACAACAACGCCGGCCCTGGGCCGGCGTTGCACTGTTTCAGGCCACCTTAATGGTTGTAGGCACGCTCGTTGTGCTCGGCCAGATCCAGCCCCGAGGCGTTTTTCCACCCTACAGCCTCTGCGCAAAGCCATCCTTGATTGATATCAAGATATCGACATCGAGCGATTGCCCTCCCCATGCGCGCTCCAGGGGCTAAGCTTCTAACCGCTGAACAGCCTTGGAGACCTCGCTCATGCTCAATAAAAATCCTTTCCCAAACGCTGAGACACCAGTCCATCCACCTTTGTCGACATGGGACGATCAAGCCGCTGCAACATCCATCGAGGGCGATGCGTTTACCGCCCCGCCCGCGCTGACCAACGCCGAACTGGTTCACTTGCGAGTCCGAGTCATTGCCCTGGAAAACCTGGTCATCGCGTTGCTAGCCGAAGGCTCGGAACGTCAGCTCGCCGTTGCCAGAGAAATGGCCGATTACATTTCCCCAAGACCCGGTTTTACCCAGCATCCCTTGACCCTTCACGCGTCCGCACAGATGACCCACAGCGTCGAGCGCGCCCAACAATTTCGCCAGCGCGACGAACCACCGGTTTAATTGTTCAAAATTGGATAACCATCATTTTGTTCACAGTAATGCGTCCTGGACTCGGGGTCCTACTCGTCAGTGGTGATGGCTATGACCGAGCATCGCAGCGTCGGCACCGTAATGAGCGACTGTCAGACCGTCGTGCTACTTTACAGTCACGCCTTTGACTTGAAATGATCAGGTACAGGTGTGGGCAAGAAAGAGGTTGATTGAAAACGATAGAAAACCAAATTCCCGAGGGTTTTTTATTAGCTACAAGACCTCATAACAATTTGTTTTTATTAGATTTTTATTTTGTTTTTTAGAAGCTTGTCACAATCCGGGTGACGTCAACATGAAAACGGTCACGACCCTTTTCACCTGTCTTCTCGTCAGCGTATGCGCGGCGACGATCCCCTTTGCCGATGCTGCCAAGCATGAAAAGCATGCCAAGCCTGCGCCAACCTACAAAACCAGCTTCGACTGCGGCGACGCCAGAGCACGCGTAGAAAAACTCATCTGCCACGATCCACAACTGGCGCAGATGGATATTGAACTGATGCGTCTCTATCGCCTGGCGCTCACGGATGAACATTCCGTACCGCTTCCCGACAAAGTCATGCGTGACCAGCAGTTCTGGATCGATGCCCGCAATCAGTGTGGCACCGCGCCGGAGCCCAAGACCTGCACGGTCCGAAGTTATGCCGAGCGTGCGCACCAGCTACGCCAAGGCTCGGCCATTGTGAGAACCAAAGACCCCGACAGACTGACCGATGGCCCCCTGGCGTTTCGGTGTATCGGACTCAACGCGCTGATTGCCGCCACTTACTTTCACACGCAGCCGGGTGTCGTGTACCTGAAATGGGCAAACGCCTCGATCACCTTGAACCAGGTGCCAAGTGATTCAGGAAGCCGATACATCGGCAAGGATTACCAGGGGAACTACAGCTTCCGACAAAACGACTATGGGGTGTTTTTCCAGAAGCCAGGCTCTGGGGAAATGAGCTGTACGGTCGAGCCGGTCGGCTGAGGGCTCTGGCACGCCTGCAACAGAGCCATCTCATTGTCGACACCCGTTGCGATCAATCAAATATTCAGCCGCCCCAACCGCCATTTGCGGCATAACATTTCGACCACCATCCAAAATGTGTCGACAATCCTGTTGATTACCCTCCGACAAATCATTATATTTCGGCTCGATCACGAAATAGTGTCGACAATGAGTGTCATTGGCGAAAATCTCCGATTGGGGCAGACACCGATCTGTGCCTTCCGGCTTCGGGACAGAACACCTTTTGTAGGAACAGTTGATCTGGTGGTTTTGGGTGGTCACCCTCGATTACTGAACAACTGTTCCTACCTTTATTTAGTGGACCAATACCCGGCTGCTTTGCGCCCTGTTCGTTCACTCAACAACACGCGGTATGACAGGAGAAGCCCAGTGCTTGAGACCTACGTACAACAATTACAAGCACGTGCCGAGCAAGGGCTTCCACCCTTGGCGCTTAACGCCGAACAAACGGCAGGCCTGGTTGAGCTGCTGAAAAATCCTCCGGTTGGCGAAGAAGCGTTCCTCATTGACCTGATCACCCATCGCGTTCCACCTGGCGTGGACGAAGCGGCCTATGTAAAGGCCGGCTTCCTGTCCGCCCTCGCCCAAGGCGAAGCCACATCCCCTCTGATCGACAAGAAGCGCGCGGTTGAACTGCTCGGCACCATGCAGGGCGGCTACAACATCGTCACGCTGGTCAACCTGCTGGACGACGTCGAACTGGCCCCGGTGGCTGCCGAAGAACTCAAGCACACCCTGCTGATGTTCGACGCTTTCCACGACGTCGCTGAACGCGCCTGGAACGCTAACGTTCACGCCAAAGGCGTGCTGCAATCCTGGGCTGACGGCGAGTGGTTCAAAAACCGCCCTGTGCTGGCCGACAAGATCAGCCTGCGCGTGTTCAAGGTCACCGGCGAAACCAACACCGACGACCTGTCCCCTGCTCCGGACGCCTGGTCCCGCCCGGACATCCCGCTGCACGCCCTGGCCATGCTGAAAATGGCTCGCGACGGTATCGTG
>NZ_JBFUIH010000020.1:0-106676 GCF_056401975.1 Pseudomonas sp. P4_C8
ATTTTCAGAAGTTTTCAAAGTTTCCTTTGTAACTTCAACCACTTGCGCTTTCGATCTCTCGTCAGCGGGAGGCGAATTCTACAGCGTTACACGCTGCTGTCAACACCTCTTTTTCAACTCCTTTCGGGCTTCGATGAACCGAAGCCGCTTGCTGCCGAAAACTGCGTAACTCTTTGTTTACCAAGGAGTTTTCCGTTTCGACTGCGCCGGAAGTGGGGCGAATTATAGACATCCAGAATCTGCCGTCAAGCACTGATTGCGGCTTTACTCGGATTTCAGCGTAATTCGCGCAAATGACTTCTTGCCAGCCTGGCAAACGTGCGTTGCGCCCAATACGTATATAAAGGTGCGATCGACCACCTCACCATCTATACGCACACCGCCAGAGCTCAACAGATCACGCGCCACCGCCGAATTCTTCACCAGCCCTGCTTTATTAAGAACAGCCGCAATCGGCATATCTTCGGCAGCAGTCAATTCGATTTCCGGCAAATCATCTGGCAGCTCGCCTTCTTTCATACGATTGCCCGCTCCGCGGTGAGCATTGGCCGCAGCCTCCTCACCATGGAAACGCGCAACGATCTCTTCTGCCAGTTTGATCTTGATGTCACGCGGATTCGCACCAGCCTCGACATCCGATTGGAATGCATTGATCTCATCCATGGAGCGGAAGCTGAGCAGCTCGAAGTAGCGCCACATCAGCGCATCCGGAATGGAAACCAGCTTGCTGTACATGACACCCGGTGCTTCCTGGATACCGACGTAGTTGCCCAAGGACTTGGACATCTTCTTCACGCCATCCAGACCTTCGAGCAACGGCATCGTCAGAATGCACTGCGGCTCTTGACCATACCCGCGTTGCAGCTCGCGCCCCATCAGCAGGTTGAACTTCTGGTCGGTCCCGCCCAACTCGATATCCGCACGCAACGCCACCGAGTCGTACCCCTGAACCAGCGGATAGAGGAACTCGTGGATAGCGATTGGCTGATTGGTCGTGTAGCGCTTGTCGAAGTCGTCGCGCTCGAGCATGCGAGCAACCGTGTACTGCGAAGTCAGGCGAATGAAGTCTGCCGGCGCCATCTGATCCATCCAGGTGGAGTTGAATGCAACTTCGGTTTTTGCCGGATCAAGAATCTTGAAGACTTGAGTCTTGTAGGTCTCGGCATTCTCGAGAACCTGCTCACGGGTAAGCGGCGGACGTGTCGCGCTCTTACCGCTCGGATCACCGATCATCCCGGTGAAGTCACCTATCAGGAAGATCACCTGATGCCCCAGATCCTGGAACTGACGCAGCTTATTAATAAGCACGGTGTGACCCAGGTGCAAATCCGGCGCAGTCGGATCGAAGCCAGCCTTAATACGTAGCGGCTGGCCACGTTTGAGCTTCTCGATCAGCTCGGACTCGACCAACAGTTCTTCCGCACCACGTTTAATCAGCGCTAGCTGCTCTTCAACCGACTTCATAACAGACCCGCAAGGCTCGAATTCAAAGGGGACCAACCATACAAGATCACGCGTCAAATACAAAGTTTGGCCGGCGCAATGACGCCAATCCGTCGGCAGAGTGTCCGCGGACTTGCTTCAGAGATGATTTGGTTATATTTTATACAGTTATTTCATCTTCATCATGTCATTCATCTTTTCCAATTCATCTTTTTCAAAGTCAAAAAATCACTTATGACCAAAGAATCGTCTAAAGCGCCGCCGCTTTACCCGAAGACTCACTTGCTCGCAGCAAGTGGCATCGCCGCCCTGCTGAGCCTGGCGCTTCTGGTATTCCCTTCCAGCGATGTTGAAGCCAAAAGGACCACCCTGAGTCTTGAACTGGAAAGCCCTGCTGAACAACTGTCACAAGACCAAGACGCTGCTGACGCCGCTCAAGCCACAAATGAGCCTGTAGTCACCCCTTTCGCGCAGATCGAAAACAGCACCGAAGAACCGCAGGAAACCGCTCAAGCCACGCCTGCGGTTGAAGAAAAGAAGTCTCCAAGCCACAGGGAAGTGATCGTCACCAAAGGCGATACGCTGTCCACTCTGTTTGAAAAAGTCGGCCTCCCGGCCACGTCGGTGCATGAAATCCTGGCCAGCGACAAGCAAGCCAAGCAGTTCAGCCAGCTTAAACATGGCCAGAAGCTCGAATTCGAACTAAACCCAGAAGGCCAGCTGACCAACCTGCACAGCAAGCTCAGCGACCTCGAAAGCATTACCCTGACAAAGAATGACAAGGGTTATGTGTTCAACCGCATCACCTCCAAGCCTTCCGTGCGCTCCGCCTACGTTCATGGCGTGATCAACAGTTCGTTGTCGCAATCCGCTGCTCGCGCCGGGCTCTCCCACAGCCTGACCATGGACATGGCCAGCGTGTTTGGTTACGACGTCGACTTCGCCCAGGATATTCGCCAGGGTGACGAATTCGATGTGATCTATGAGCAGAAAGTCGTCAACGGCAAGGCTGTCGGCAATGGCCCGATACTCTCAGCGCGGTTCACCAACCGCGGCAAGACCTATACCGCCGTGCGTTACACCAACAAACAGGGCAACGCCAGTTACTACACCGCTGATGGCAACAGCATGCGCAAAGCGTTCATCCGCACCCCGGTAGACTTTGCCCGCATCAGTTCGAAATTCTCCATGGGGCGCAAACACCCGATCCTGAACAAGATCCGCGCCCACAAAGGCGTCGACTATGCAGCACCGCGCGGCACACCGATCAAGGCTGCCGGTGACGGTAAAGTAATGTTGGCCGGTCGCCGCGGTGGCTACGGCAATACCGTAATCATCCAGCACGGCGCCACCTACACCACGCTGTATGGTCACATGCAAGGCTTCGCCAAAGGCGTAAAGACTGGCGGCACGGTTAAACAGGGCCAGGTGATCGGCTACATCGGCACCACCGGACTTTCCACCGGGCCGCATTTGCATTACGAGTTCCAGGTCAATGGCGTGCACGTCGACCCACTAGGCCAGAAGGTGGCGATGGCTGATCCAATCTCCAAAGCCGAGCGCGCACGTTTCCTTGCGCAGAGCCAACCGTTGATGGCGCGCATGGATCAAGAGAAATCCACCATGCTGGCTTCGAGCAAGCGCTAAGCCATGACGCTCTATATAGGTGTGATGTCCGGAACCAGTCTCGATGGCCTGGACATCGCACTGGTTGAACTCTCCCCGGCGATCAAGCTGATCGCCACGCACTACATTCCCATGCCTGAATCCCTGCGCACCGAGCTGCTTGGCTTGTGCGCCAGCGGCCCGGATGAGATTGCCCGCTCCGCCATCGCCCAACAAAACTGGGTGAAACTGGCCGCCCAAGGCATTCATACCCTGCTTGATCAACAAAACCTCAAGCCAGAAGACGTTCGCGCGATAGGCAGCCACGGCCAGACCATTCGCCACGAGCCGGCGCGCGGCTTCACGGTGCAGATCGGTAACCCCGCCCTGCTGACCGAGTTGACCGGCATCACCGTGGTCAGTGATTTCCGCAGTCGCGATGTTGCTGCTGGCGGACAAGGTGCGCCACTGGTTCCAGCGTTCCACGAAGCCTTGTTTGATGAACGCGCCGGTAATCGCGCGGTATTGAACGTTGGTGGATTCAGTAATCTCAGCCTGATCGAACCCGGCAAACCCGTTGCGGGTTTCGACTGCGGCCCGGGCAATGTGCTGCTGGATGCCTGGATCCATCAGCAGCGCGGCGACAATTTTGATCGCGACGGCCAATGGGCTGCCAGCGGTAACGTCGAACCGGCACTGCTGAATGAACTGCTCAGTGATCCCTTCTTCGTGACCAAAGGCCCCAAAAGCACCGGCCGCGAAGTGTTTAACCTGCCATGGCTGACGCAGCACCTCACGACACTACCGACTTTCGCTGCCGAAGACGTGCAAGCTACCCTGCTTGAGCTCACCGCAATGACCATCATCGAGTCACTGCAACACGCCCAATCGGATACTCAAGAATTGCTGGTCTGCGGTGGCGGCGCGCACAACGCCACGCTGATGAAGCGCTTGGCCGACTTACTGCCGAATGCGCAAGTCAGCAGCACCGCCACTCATGGTGTAGACCCCGACTGGGTTGAAGCCATGGCATTCGCCTGGCTGGCCCATTGCTGTCTCGAAGGCATCGCCGCCAATCGCCCCAGCGTCACCGGCGCTCGCGGCCTGCGCGTACTCGGCGCTATCTACCCCGCCTGAGCGACAGACAGCAAAACGCCGCACAACCCATGAGGTTCTGCGGCGTTTTGAATTGCGCTGAAGTGCGATCAGATCGAGAACGAAGAGCCGCAGCCACAAGTAGTGCTGGCGTTCGGGTTCTTGATCACGAAGCGCGAACCTTCCAGACCTTCCTGATAATCCACCTCGGCACCTGCCAGGTACTGGAAGCTCATCGGGTCCACGACCAGGCTCACGCCTTCACGCTCGACGATGGTGTCGTCATCGGCCACTTCTTCATCGAAGGTAAAGCCGTACTGAAAACCTGAACAACCGCCGCCCGTAACAAATACGCGCAGCTTCAAGCGATCATTCCCCTCTTCATCGACCAGGCTCTTCACCTTGTGCGCGGCACCGTGGGTGAATTGCAAAGCCGTGGGGGTGAAGGATTCGACGCTCATGCTGACTATCTCCCGGCGTTACGCCGCCATAATGCGTGATGACGCGCATTATCCGCTTGTCCTAGAAAATCGGTCAACTATTGTTACGGTATATCAATCAAGCAAATCGTCAGACCAGAATGCAAAAAGGCCCAATGAATGAGCCTTTTTGCTGTGCGGGTTAGAGCCTTACGGCAGCATGCCCGCGTGGGACAAGCCCAGACGCTCATCCAGACCAAACAGGATGTTCATGTTCTGCACCGCCTGACCCGACGCGCCTTTGACCAGGTTGTCGATCACCGACAGCACCACCACCAGATCGCCATCCTGCGGACGATGCACGGCAATACGGCACACGTTGGCACCGCGCACACTGCGGGTTTCTGGATGGCTGCCGGCAGGCATCACGTCGACGAACGGTTCGTTGGCATAACGCTTTTCAAACAACGCTTGCAGATCGACCGAGCGATCCACGACGGTCGCGTAAAGCGTCGAGTGAATGCCACGAATCATTGGCGTCAGGTGCGGAACGAACGTCAGACCGACATCCTTGCCCGCTGCGCGACGCAGCCCCTGGCGGATTTCCGGCAAGTGACGATGACCTTTGACCGAGTAAGCTTTCATGCTTTCCGACGTCTCGGAGTACAGCGATCCCACGGAGGCACCACGCCCGGCACCGCTGACACCGGATTTGCAGTCAGCGATCAAGCGAGTGGTATCCGCCAGGCCCGCTTCGAGCAGCGGCAGGAAACCCAATTGCGTAGCGGTCGGGTAGCAACCCGGAACGGCGATCAAGCGAGCATCCTTGATCTGCTCACGATTGACTTCCGGCAAGCCATAGACCGCTTCTTCCAGCAGTTCCGGCGCACCGTGCGGCTGGCCGTACCACTTGGCCCACTCTGCGGCGTCTTGCAGACGGAAGTCCGCCGACAGGTCGATGACCTTTGTCCCGGCCGCCAGCAGTTCGCCGGCCAACGCATGGGCAACACCGTGAGGCGTGGCGAAGAACACCACATCACAGGCGCCCAGCGTCTTGATGTCCGGAACGCTGAACGCCAAGCCGTCGTAATGGCCGCGCAGGTTCGGGTACATGTCGGCCACGGCCAGGCCAGCCTCGGATCGGGAAGTGATCACTACCACTTCAGCTTGCGGATGCTGTGCCAACAGACGCAGCAGTTCGACACCGGTGTAACCCGTGCCGCCGACGATACCGACCTTGACCATAAACCTGCCCTCAACGAACCCACTGGAAAGCCGTCGATAATAGGGTGCGTATCGTCCTGCGACAACCGTCAAGGTGACGTGCGGACGCTCTACCCTCTACTATCTTCGCTACCGTGAACCTGGGAATAACTCAAAATGCTTTATCTGTGGCTCAAAGCGCTTCACATCGTCAGCATGGTCTGCTGGTTTGCCGGCCTGTTCTACCTGCCGCGCCTGTTCGTTTATCACGCGCAAAGTGAAGACACCGTCAGCAAGGAACGCTTCAGCATCATGGAGCGCAAACTCTACCGCGGCATCATGGGCCCGGCGATGATCGCCACCCTGATTTTCGGTATCGCGCTGATCGGCCTCAACCCGAGCATCTTCAGTCAGGGCGGGTGGTTTCACGCCAAACTGACGCTGGTTATGATCCTGATCGGCTATCACCACATGTGCGGCGCGCAGGTGAAGCGTTTTGCCCGTGGCGAAAACACCCGCAGCCATGTCTTTTATCGCTGGTTCAATGAAGTCCCGGTTCTGATATTGCTGGCTATCGTAATTCTGGTCGTGGTTCGGCCGTTCTAACGTCAATAAGCACAACTCACCGGGGTACCTCCAATGTCGCTGCCCGCTCTGCTCGAACAACGTTTGCGTCTGCCCGTGGTGGCTGCGCCGATGTTCCTGATTTCCAATCCGCAACTGGTGCTCGCCTGCTGCCGTAATGGCGTGGTCGGCAGTTTCCCCGCGCTGAACCAGCGCGAGAGCAGCGGTTTCAAGGCCTGGCTGGAAGAGATCGAAGCAGGTTTGGCGACACTGGAGAACCCGGCACCTTATGCGGTCAATCTGATCGTCCACAACAGCAACCCGCGCCTGCAAGCGGATCTGCAGATCTGTATCGAGCACAAAGTGCCGATTGTGATTACCAGCCTGGGCGCCGTGAAAGAAGTGGTCGACGCCGTGCATAGCTACGGCGGTTTGGTGTTCCACGACGTGACCACTCGCCGCCATGCGGAAAAAGCCGCCGAGGCTGGAGTGGACGGTTTGATAGCCGTGGCCGCGGGCGCTGGAGGCCACGCTGGCACCTGGAGCCCGTTCTCTCTGATCGCGGAAATTCGTCAGTTCTTCGACAAAACCCTGCTGCTGGCCGGCTGCCTGAACCACGGCCACGAGATTCTTGCCGCGCAATTGCTCGGTGCGGATTTGGCCTACTTCGGCACGCGATTTATCGGCACCACTGAAAGTCATGCGCCTGACGCCTACAAGGAAATGCTGCTGACTTCCAGGGCGGCGGACATCGTCCATACTCCAGCGGTGTCGGGCGTACCGGCGAGTTTCATGCGTCAAAGCCTGGAAGCTGCAGGTTTCGACATGGCAGCCCTACAAAACAAGGGTGAGGTCAACTTCGGCTCCAAACTCAAACCGATCAGCGATGAAGCCAAGGCCTGGAAAACCGTGTGGTCAGCGGGCCAGGGCGTCGGGGAAATCGATGATTTGCCGAGTGTCGATCAATTGGTCGCACGGCTGGACGCGGAATATCGCAAGGCACTGGAATTGGCGGCACAGCTGCCAAAACGCTGGCCGCGCTGAGGTGAAAGTTTCGGCCAGCCCCGCCCGGCTGGCCCTACACTCCATCCATGCCTGCAACACTTCCTAACTTAAACACTCGCGACAAGGATGCCTCGTAATGAGCGAAAACCGTTTCAAGATCGTATTCGACGGCGCTCTGCTGCCAGGTTTTGACCTTACGACCGCCAAACAGAATCTCGCCGAGCTGTACAAAAGCGAAGTCGCAGCGATCGAGCGGCTGTTCACGGGCAAGACCGTCGCGCTCAAACAAGGTTTGTCGCAAGTCGAGGCGCAAACCTACCTTCAGGCACTGACGAAAACCGGCATCAATGCGCGGATCGAAAGTGAATCGTCCATTGAGCTGAACCTGACCGACGCTCACGAACACGTTCCCGCCAAGGCCCAACCTGTTTTCGTCGACCCGGTGTCCCCTTACGCTCCGCCTCAGGCTAGCGTCGGTGAAAGCCTGCCCGCGTTCGCCACACTCAAGCCGTTCAGCTTTGAAGGGCGCATCGGCCGCTTGCGTTATCTGGCCTGGACGATGGTCCTGACCCTTGTGATGCTGGGTGTCGGATCGGCACTCGCCGTTTTCGCCGTTGCGCTGATCAGCGCAGACTCGAGTGCCGGCCTGATTGGCGGTGGCCTGGTGGCGCTGATCCTGTTCATCGCAGTCGTGGTCGTCAGTATTCAGATCAGCGTGCAGCGTTTGCACGATATCGGCTGGTCCGGGTGGCTTTGGCTGTTGAATTTCGTCCCGTTCGTGGGCAGCCTCTTTCCGTTCGTGATCATGGTCGTTCCCGGCTCCAACATCGCCAATCGCTACGGCCCGCAGCCACCGCCCAACAGCACCGCCGTCAAAGTGCTGTCTTCGCTGTGGGTGGTGTTTATCGCCATCGTCTTCGTGGCGGCGCTGTCCGGCGGTTTTACTGCGATTCAGCAAGAGTATGAAAGCGCCACTGAAAGCAGCTATGACAGCAGCTCGGTGACGACCGACGAGGTTGAAGTCGAGCCGGCCGAAGCGACCGAAACCACACCGGATTCTGCAGACGATGAAGCCGAAGAAGCCCAGTCCCCTGTAGACTCTGCGAAAGAATAAACAGCGCTCCCCGCCCGTGACACCTGCGTCGCGGCGCGGAGCTGTTGCGATGGAGAACTGCATGACCCGTTACGCTCTGATCACCGGCGCTTCCAGCGGCATCGGCCTGGCGATGGCCGAAGCGCTGGCCCGGCGTGGCCGCAGCCTGATTCTGGTGGCCCGACAACGTGATCAGCTGGAAAGTATTGCGATTGAACTGACTCAACGTTTTGGCGTGGAAGTGCTTTTCCGTGCCTGTGACCTCGGCGAGCCGCTGCGGTTGTCGGGGTTTCTGCTGGAACTGGAGGAAGGCGACCGTCAAATTGATTTGCTGGTGAACTGCGCTGGCATGGGGACTTGCGGTCCCTTTCTCGCTCAAGACTGGATGACCGAGCAGGACCTGATCGAAGTGAACATTCTGGCACTCACCCGCCTCTGCCACGCCATCGGGAACAGCATGGCCTTACAGGGTGGCGGGCAAATCCTCAATGTTGCCTCGGTCGCCGCGTTTCTGCCCGGCCCGTGGATGAGCACCTATTACGCCAGCAAGGCGTATGTGCTGCATTTTTCCGAAGGTTTGCGCGTCGAGCTGAAAAAATGTGCAGTCAAGGTCTCGGTGCTCTGCCCCGGCCCGACGCGCACCGGTTTTTTCCGTACCGCGCAATTGGACACCGGCAAACTGACCGACAGCAAAATGCTGATGAGTCCCGAAGAAGTGGCGCTTTATACCGTGCGAGCCCTGGAAAAAAATCGCGCAATCATTATTCCGGGCCGACGCAACCGTTGGCGCGCCTTTCTGCCACGACTCGGCTCTCGCTGGTTAAACCGGACAATCGCCGGCATGGTCAACAAGGTTTACTGCCCACGCTGAACACGTCTCACGGTAAAACACTGGGCGGGTGCATCTCCCATGAGTACACTCAGGCCAGCCAAAACAACGGAGAAAACAGCTGTGGATACTCTGTTCACCAAGATCATCAACCGGGAAATTCCGGCAAAGATCATTTACGAGGACGACCAGGTACTGGCCTTCCACGATATCAACCCACAGGCACCGGTGCACTTTCTGGTTGTCCCGAAAAAACCCGTGCGCACCCTTAACGACCTCACCGAGGACGACAAGGCATTGGCCGGGCACATCCTGTTCACGGCCCAACGCCTTGCGCTGGAGCTGGGCTGCGAAAAAGGCTTCCGTGTGGTCATGAATTGCAATGAACTGGGTGGGCAAACCGTCTATCACATTCATATGCATGTGCTGGGTCAGCGCCAGATGCACTGGCCACCGGGCTGATTACAGACTGTTGCAAGGGAGTGGCCAGCCACTCCCGCATGACCCAGCACAAACCTTCCCCGGCCGATTGGGTTAAACTGGCCGCCGAGATTTTTCCCGGAGGTCAGCATGACTACCCAACGTCACTACTCGCCGATTGACCGTCTTCTGCTGCAAGCCGACGCCGCCATGCGCACCCTGTTGCCCTTCAGCGGCCAGCCTTACCGTCCGTCGCCGGCCATCGTCCAGCCCGATGCGAAATTGAGCGATGAAGACACCCGGCACGTTGCCGGCCTGATGCGCATCAACCATACCGGCGAAGTCTGTGCTCAGGCGCTGTATCAAGGGCAAGCCCTGACTGCCAAGCTCCCGCATGTGCGTGCTGCCATGGAGCATGCTGCCGAAGAAGAGATCGACCATTTGGTGTGGTGCGAGCAACGCATTCACCAGTTGGGCAGTCACACCAGCATTCTCAATCCGCTGTTTTATGGCATGTCGTTCGGGATTGGCGCGGTGGCCGGGTTGATCAGCGACAAAGTCAGCCTGGGGTTCGTTGCCGCCACTGAACATCAAGTGTGCAAGCACTTGAATGAACACCTTGAGCAATTGCCGGCGGAAGACGAAAAGTCCCGGGCGATTCTTGAGCAGATGCGTATTGATGAAGAACATCACGCGGAAAGTGCGCTGGATGCCGGAGGGTTCCGTTTTCCGGCTCCGGTGAAGTTCGGGATGAGTCTGATGGCCAAGGTGATGACCAAGAGTACTTATCGGATCTGACCTCAGGGGCTTTTCGTAGGAGCATGGCTTGCCCGCGATGGCGATCTCGAGGACGCTATCGCGGGCAATCCTTGCTCCTACAAAGGTTTGTGACAGACATAAAAAAGGCGACTGCCGTGAGGGAGTCGCCTTTTTTGTGCCTGACTCAACCGAGTTCGATGATCTCGTAATCGTGGGTAATCGCCACGCCTGCCGCACCCAACATGATCGAGGCCGAGCAGTACTTCTCTGCCGACAACTCGATGGCGCGCTTGACCTGGGCTTCTTTCAGCCCACGCCCCTTGACCACGAAATGCATGTGAATCTTGGTGAAGACTTTAGGGTCCTCGGTCGCACGCTCGGCTTCGAGGAAGGCTTCGCAGCTTTCGACGGCCTGACGGGACTTCTTGAGGATGCTGACCACGTCGAAGTTGCTGCAACCGCCGACACCGAGCAGGAGCATTTCCATCGGCCGGACACCCAGGTTGCGACCGCCGGCATCGGGCGGACCGTCCATGACCACCACGTGACCGCTGCCGGATTCACCGAGGAACATGGCTTCGCCAGCCCATTGGATGCGTGCCTTCATCGCCAAGACTCCACTGTCTAAAAAAGGGTCGCCAGCTTAGCACAGGGCCTTTGATTGACAGCGTCTCACCTTCCTAGGACGCAAGTGCCAACACCGTAGGTAAATTCTCAAATCTTGTAGGAAGTGTCTGTTAAGCTGGCGCCAACTCACTGGCGCATGGCCAGCTTTGCATAGACCGTTGTCGGCGACTCACAAGAAAACCAACACAAACCGTGAAGTCTTTTCGGGATACAACCATGGTTGCTATTACCCCCATACCCAAAATCAAAAACCTCGACAAGCTGTTGATGCATTGCCAGCGTCGTCGCTATGCGGCCAAGAGCAACATTATTTGTGCGGGCGATCGCTCGGAAACGCTATTCTTCATTATCAAAGGCTCGGTCACGATCCTGATCGAGGATGACGACGGTCGTGAAATGATCATCGCCTACCTGAACGCCGGGGACTTTTTCGGGGAGTTGGGCCTGTTCGAACAGGCCGGACTGGAACAGGCACGCAGCGCCTGGGTCCGCGCGAAGATCGAATGCGAGGTCGCGGAAATCAGCTACGCGAAATTCCGTGAGCTGTCCCAGCAAGATCCAGACATTCTTTACGTCCTCAGTGGACAAATCGCACAACGTCTGCGCAACACCACGCGCAAGGTCGGTGACCTGGCGTTCTTCGACGTGACAGGTCGCGTCGCCCGTTGCCTGATGGAACTGTGCAAGCAGCCGGACGCGATGACCCACCCGGACGGCATGCAAATCAAAGTGACCCGCCAGGAGATCGGCCGGATTGTCGGTTGCTCGCGTGAAATGGTCGGTCGCGTGCTTAAGGATCTGGAAGAACGCAACCTGGTGGACGTCAAAGGTAAGACCATGGTGGTCTTCGGTACGCGCTAAGCCTTGAACATGTCTGCCAGCAACTGGCGATAAAGCGCATCGAGCCGCCCGAGCGCATCGGGCGCGGCAAACTTCTCATGTAGGGCGATGTGGCTTTCGGCGCGAACGCGCTGCTCCAGACCGCAGGCTTCATTGAAGCGATTGACCGCCGCTACCATCGATTCGCGCTCGTTATCCAGCAACAATGCACCGTGCACCAACCCGACCGGGCGCGTGCCACCCTTGCTTTGGCGCCAGCGTTGAGCGGTACCGACCATCTTGCGGCCATCAAGGTTGACGTTGAAACGGCCATCGCAGAATGCGCCATCGATTTCGCCGAGGGACGACACTCCGCCGAGCTCATCCAGCAACTGGCAGATCGGATCGCAGAGTCGGCGATAGGCGGTTTCGATCCGGTTCTGATCACCTTCGCTGCGTGGTGGCGCGTAGACCAGTGCGATGTTGATGGTTGATGCCGATTGCGGCACCGGTTCGCCACCGGTTTCACGCAATAGGACCGGCCAACCGGCAGCGGCTGAAACTTCGCAGGCCGCATCGAAACCGGGTAGGCGATTCAAGCGCCGGGGCATGACCAGGGCGCGGTCATTGGGTTGCCAGAACAGCAGACCAAATTCAGCGTCGTCGGCACAGACCGACGCCAACAGATCCTGTTCGGCTTGCAGGCCGGCTTCGACAGTCAAAGAGACGATTGAGGTCATTAGGTATTCCGTTGGACAGGAAGTCTATGGTGTTACTTATGCCGCCATCGCGAGCAGGCTCGCTCCCACATTGGATCTGCGGTGCCAGTAGATCTCCTGTGGGAGCGAGCCTGCTCGCGATGGGGTCGACTCGGTCTGGAAGTAATCAGTCGAGTGTAGAACCACTCACCGCAGTACCGCGCTCCGGGAAGAACAGACGTTGCAACTCGGTCCCCGGGCTTTCGGCGCGCATGAACGCCTCGCCAACCAGGAACGCATAAACATCGCTGATTTCCATCAGCTCGACATCGGCGCGGTTGAGGATGCCACTTTCGGTAATCACCAGACGATCACGAGGGATGCGCGGCAAAAGGTCGAGTGTGGTTTCCAGGCTGACATCGAAGGTGTGCAGGTTGCGGTTGTTGATGCCGACCAGCGGTGTGTCGAGGGTTTTCAAGGCCCGCTCCAGCTCGTCGCCGTCGTGAACTTCCACCAGCACATCGAGGCCGACACTTTTTGCCACGGCAGCCAGTTCGGCCATTTTCACGTCATCCAGCGCGGAGACGATCAACAACACGCAATCGGCACCCAGCGCCCGCGCTTCGACGATCTGGTAAGGATCGATCATGAAGTCCTTGCGGATCACTGGCAGTTTGCACGCCGCCCGAGCCTGTTGCAGATACGCATCGGCGCCCTGGAAATAATCGATATCGGTCAACACTGACAAACACGTCGCGCCGCCTTTTTCATAGCTCTTGGCGATGTCGGCAGGAACGAAGTTCTCGCGGATCACGCCCTTGCTCGGCGAGGCTTTTTTGATTTCTGCAATCACCGCCGGCTGCTTGAGCTTGGCTTGCGCCAACAACGCCTGGGCAAAACCACGGGGTGCATCGGCCGCCTTGGCCAGACTTTCCAGCTCGGCCAGGCTCACACGAGCGCTACGCTCGGCGACTTCCTGGACCTTGCGCGCCAGAATGTTTTCCAGAACCGTCGGTACACTCATCCTTCATTCTCCACTTTGAATACCGCGGTAAATGCACCCAACTCCTCCAGTTTCTCCCGAGCGAGGCCTGTGTGCAGCGCATCGTGCGCCAGGGCAACGCCTTCTTTCAAACTGGTTGCATGGTCGGCGGCGTACAGCGCGGCACCGGCATTGAGCATAATCATCTCGGCGGCTTTCTGACCGCTTTCGGTTTTGCGTTTGCCCAAGGCATCACGTATCAGCTCCAACGAGGCCTCCGGGCTTTCAACTGCCAGCCCGTGCAGGCTCTGGCTCTTCATGCCCAGGTCTTCTGGCTCGACCCAATACTCGGTGATCTGGTCGTTCTTCAATTCCGCCACAAAGGTCGGCGCGGCCAGGCTGAATTCGTCCAGGCCATCCTTCGAATGCACTACCAGCACGTGCTTGCTGCCCAATCGCTGCAGGACTTCGGCCAATGGCCGGCACAACGCGTGGTTGAACACGCCCACCACCTGATGCTTCACACCGGCCGGATTCGTAAGCGGGCCGAGCATGTTGAACAGGGTACGCAGGCCAAGCTCCTTGCGCGGACCGGCGGCGTACTTCATCGCACGGTGGTGAGTCTGGGCGAACATGAAACCGATGCCGACGTTGTCGATGCAACGAGCCACCTGAACCGGCGTCAGATTCAGGTAGATGCCCGCCGCCTCCAGCAAATCGGCGCTGCCGCTTTTGCCCGACACCGCACGGTTACCGTGTTTGGCCACGGTACAACCAGCCGCTGCAACAACGAAGGACGAAGCAGTCGACACGTTGAAAATGTTGGCACCGTCACCGCCGGTTCCGACCACATCAACCACGCCGTCGAGGGTCTTGAGTTCGACCTTGTCCGCCAGCTCGCGCATGACCGACACGGCGCCGACGATTTCGTCGATGCTTTCACTCTTCATGCGCATGGCCATCATGAATGCACCGATCTGCGCATCCGTGCATTGGCCGGTCATGATTTCGCGCATCACATCGCGCATCTCATCGGTGCTGAGGTCGAGGTGATCGACGATACGGCCCAGGGCTGTCTTGATATTCATGAAAAGTCCTTAGCGCGTGCCGCCGGTTTGTTTGAGGAAGTTCGCGAACAGCTCGTGGCCCTGCTCGGTGAGAATCGACTCGGGGTGGAACTGCACGCCTTCGATGTTCAGTGTCTTGTGGCGCAAGCCCATGATCTCGTCGACCGAACCGTCTTCAAGCTGGGTCCAGGCGGTGAGCTCCAGGCAATCTGGCAGGGTTTCACGCTTGACGATCAGCGAATGATAGCGCGTCACCGTCAGCGGGCGATTCAGGCCTTCGAATACGCCCTTGTCCTCGTGGAATACCGGGCTAGTCTTTCCGTGCATCACTTGACGGGCGCGAACCACATCACCGCCAAAGGCCTGGCCGATGGACTGGTGACCGAGGCAGACGCCAAGAATCGGCAGTTTGCCGGCGAAATGCTTGATCGCTTCAATCGAGATGCCGGCTTCGGTCGGGGTGCAAGGACCGGGGGACACCACGATGCGCTCTGGGTTGAGGGCTTCGATTTCAGCGATGGTCAGTTCATCGTTGCGCACGACTTTGACCTGGGAGCCGAGCTCACCGAGGTACTGCACAACGTTGTAGGTAAAGGAGTCGTAGTTATCGATCATCAGCAACATGGCGTTTAGAACCTCTTGAATTCACTGACTTTAAAGATGGCCTTCGAATGATTTACCCGCAGCGCGCTGCGCTTTGTCAGGTGCTGGAGTAGCGCCAGCAAAGCGGCATTTCAAACAGGTAAAGAAGGCAAAGCGGGTACAAGTCCGGCGGGGCCGGCAAAAAGAATTCAGGCGCGCCAACGCCAGCGGGCATGTGCCTTGATGACTTGATCCAGGAGTTTACTGATGATCAACACGGGGAAGGTCTCATTCATACGTCCGGGCACAGTAACTTAGCCGGGCAGAGCGTGCAATATGGCCGGAGCCACAGCTCGCGAAACAATCAAAGGCTGCGCGACGGATGGCAAAAGGCCGGAAGTTTTTGGTACTGTCGTTTCGTTAACTAAAACAATAAATAAATAAACGGACTTGCTCATGATCAGACAGACGTTGTTTGTACCGCTCGCAGGATGCTTGCTTGCAATGGCCTGCGCCCAGGCGAATGCCGCGCCTAATCCTTACACCAGTTTCGTCGTCTTCGGCGACAGCCTCAATGACGCCGGGACCTTTGCCGACACCGGCGGACCTGCCGGGGCCACGGAACGCTTCACCAACCGGACGGGGCCGGTTTATCTGGATGGCAGCGGCGAAGTCCTCTCGCTCAACTCCACGCAAATACTGGGTGGGAAGCTGGGGTACTCGGCGGACCAGACCGCGTCATCGAGTTCAGCGGTACGCGCCAGCAATGGCCAGCCCGATGGTAACAACTGGGCCGTCGGTGGTTATCGCACCGATCAGATTCTGGATTCGATCGCCAGTACTGCCGACACCGGCGAACGCACCCGTGCCGGATACCTGCCGTCGAACAACTTCCGTGCCGACCCGAACGCACTGTATTACCTGTCGGGTGGCGGCAACGACTTCCTGCAAGGACGCGTCACCAGCCTGCCTCAAGCCAGTGCCGCCGCCGACCGACTGGCCGACAGCGTGCAGACGCTGCAAACCGCCGGCGCCAAATACATCATGGTCTGGCTGCTGCCCGATATCGGCTTTACTCCGGCGTTCAATGGCAAGCCGCTGCAAGCATTCACGTCCCAACTCAGCGCCCAGTTCAACACTGAACTGGTCAGCCGACTGCAGAACATCAATGCAGAAATCATCCCGCTCAACATTCCGGTACTGCTCAAAGAGGCGTTCGCCAACCCGGTGCAGTTTGGCCTGGCCACCGACCAGAACCTGAGCGCCACCTGCTTCAGCGGTAGCAGCTGTACCGAGAACGCCCGTTACGGTATCAACAGCGCCACACCAGACCCGACCAAGCTGATCTACAACGACTCGGTACACCCGACCGAAGCAGGGCAACGCCTGATCGCCGATTATGCGTATTCGCTGTTGTCAGCGCCGTGGGAGCTGACGCTACTGCCGCAAATGGCCCAAGGCACCCTGCGCTCGCACCAGGATGAACTGCGCAACCAATGGATGGCCGACTGGGAAAACTGGCAAGGTGTCGGCCAATGGCGAGCCATTGTTGCCGGCGGTGGCCAGCATCAGGATTTTGACGGGCAGGACAGCGTCGTGAGCGCCGATGGTAACGGGTACAACCTGAACATCGGCGGCAGCTATCGTCTCGACGATGCCTGGCGCGTCGGTGTGGCGGCCGGTTTCTATAACCAGAAACTCGAGGCCGGCACTAACGACTCCGACTACAAGCTCAACACTTACCTGGGCACCGCATTCGCCCAGTACCAACAAAATCGCGTGTGGGCTGACGCGGCGTTGACGGGCGGGCACCTGGATTACGACAGTCTCAAGCGTAAATTCCAGTTGGGCGTCAACGAGCGCAGCGAAAAAGGCGACACCAGTGGCTACGTCGAGGCCTTCAGCGCTCGCATCGGTTACGACATCGCACAGCAAGCCAGCAGCCCTTGGCACCTGTCGCCGTTTGTCAGCGCCGATTTCTCCAAGGTAAAAGTCGATGGCTACTCGGAGCAAGCCAGTGATTCCACAGCGCTGACCTTTGCCGATCAGGAGAGTATTTCCCGACGCCTGGGCTTCGGTTTGCAGGGCAAATACCGGATCACCCCACAAACCCAGGTATTCGGCGAAGTGGCTCACGAGCGTGAGTACAACGACGATACCCAAGACGTGACCATCAGCCTCAACAGCCTGCCGAACAATCAGTTCACGCTGGAAGGCTACACCCCGCAAACCAATCTGAACCGGCTGAATTTGGGAGTTAGCCACAACCTCACCAAGGAACTGGCACTGCGCGCCAGCTACAACATTCGCAAAGATGACGACTTTACTCAGCAAGGTATTAACGTAGGGGTTGCGCTGGACTTCTAAATCGCGGGCAAAAAAAAACGCGGCGCCCTCACAGGCGCCGCGTTTTTTTTGGTGTCCGAAAATCCAATGTGGGAGCGAGCCGGCTCCGGGCGGCGTTCCGACGATAGCGGAGTATCAGTCGACTTCAATAGTGAATGTCAGTCCGTCATCGCGAGCAGGCTCGCTCCCACAGGTTTTTGGGTGAGCTCATGTGTCCGGGGTTTGTTCGGCCAGCGCCACGGCACGGAACATCGCGCGGCGTTTGTTCAGGGTTTCTTCCCACTCCAGCGCCGGCACCGAGTCGGCGACGATGCCGCCACCGGCCTGCACATGCAGTTCGCCGTTCTTGATCACTGCGGTACGGATTGCGATGGCGGTGTCCATGTTGCCGTTCCAGGCAAAGTAACCGACCGCGCCGCCATAGACGCCACGTTTCACTGGCTCCAATTCGTCGATGATTTCCATCGCACGAATCTTCGGTGCGCCCGATAACGTGCCAGCGGGCAGAATCGCCCGCAGCGCGTCCATCGCCGTCAGACCGGCCTTCAACTGCCCGGTGACGTTGGACACGATGTGCATCACGTTGGAATAACGCTCGATGACCATCTTCTCGGTGAGTTTCACCGAGCCGATTTCCGAGACTCGACCGGTGTCGTTACGACCCAGGTCGATCAGCATCAAGTGCTCGGCAATTTCCTTGTCGTCGGACAGCAGGTCTTTTTCCAGTGCCAGATCGGCTTCTTCGTTGGCGCCGCGTGGGCGGGTGCCAGCGATCGGGCGCACGGTAATCAGATTGTCTTCGACCCGCACCAGCACTTCCGGCGAACTGCCGACCACATGGAAGTCGCCGAAGTTGAAGAAGTACATATAAGGCGTCGGGTTGAAGCAACGCAGTGCCCGGTACAGATCAATCGGGGCAGCCTTGAAGTCGATCGACATGCGTTGGGACGGCACGACCTGCATACAGTCACCGGCCAGGATGTATTCCTTGATGGTGTCGACGGCTTTTTCGTAATCGTCCTGCGTGAAGCTCGAACGGAACACCGGATCAGCCGACTGCTGCTTGCTGAAATCCAGGCCACGGCGCGGCGTGATCGGCTGGCGGAGCTTTTCCAGCAGTTCTTCCAGACGCTCCAGGCCTTGTTCGAAAGCATCGACCTGCGCCGGGTCAGCCAGCACAATCGCATGCATCTTGCCGGCGAGGTTGTCGAACACCACTACCGCATCGGAGACCATCAGCAAAATGTCCGGCACGCCTAGTGGATCCGGGTTCGGGCATTTGCCCAAACGCTTCTCCACATACCGCACGCAGTCATAACCGAAATACCCCACCAGACCGCCGTTGAAACGCGGCAGACCGGCAATGGTCGGCACGTTGTAACGGGCCTTGAAGGTTTCGACGAAGGCTAGCGGGTCTTCAACGTCGTGGCTTTCGGTCTCGATACCGTCGACGGTCACACTGACGTGATGGTCATGCACCCGCAGCACGGTGCGGCACGGCAGACCAATGATCGAATAACGGCCCCACTTTTCCCCGCCCTGAACCGATTCCAGCAGGTAGGAGTTCGGCTCGTCGGCCAGTTTCAGGTAGATCGACAGCGGCGTGTCGAAGTCAGCCAGGGTTTCGCAGGCAAGCGGGATGCGGTTGTAGCCGGCAGCGGCCAAACGCAGGAATTCTTCGCGGATCATGGGGTAGCCTCGTGGCTTGAGGGTCTAACGGTCAGGTATGCAAACGCGCCGGTACGCCGGCCAGGAACAAGTCAGGCGCGCCAACGCCAGCGGGCCAGGGCCTTGATGACTTTCATCCAGAGTTTGCGAGTGACCACCACGATGGCGTTTCCAGCAGGAGGTTGAACAGCGTCGCGCAACGTTATCTCAGCGGCTGGATCCAGGCAACCGGGAATTAGTTTGCGCAGATCGTCGATCACCAGCGCCGGCGACTCTTCGGCAATCGGTCGACCATGGTTATAGCCGTAACTGAGCGCTACACACTTGACCCCTGCCGCTTTCGCCGCCAGCACATCGCTGCGCGAATCGCCGACGAACAAGGATTGCGAGGCCGGGATGTTGGCCATTTTCATCACGAAAAACAGCGCGGCCGGGTCGGGTTTCTTCTGCGGCAAGGTATCGCCGCCGATGATCCATTTGAAGTAGCGGCCGATTTTCATCTGATCCAGCAGCGGCGCGACGAAACGCTCAGGCTTGTTGGTGATCAGCGCCATTTCCACGCCTTGTTTGTTCAGCCACTTGAGGGTGTCACGCACACCGGGGTAAACCACCGTCAGCTCGTGACCGTCCTCATAAAATCCGTTGAACAATTCCAAGGCATGCTCGGCCTCGACCTCATCGACACCCTGGGCGTCGATGTGGTTGGCCAGGGCCCGGCGTACCAGTGTATGCACGCCGTTACCGACCCATTCACGTACCGACTCGATGCCGGCAGGCTGGCGGCCCAGCTTGAGCAGCATGTTATCCACAGCCGCTGCGAGGTCCGGGACCGAATCGATCAGCGTGCCATCCAGATCGAACATCACCAGCCGCGGCAGACGCCCCGGGAACAACTGCTCAAAACCACTCATGGGCGAGCCAGTGCCAGTTCGGCGCGCATCTTCTCGATCACTTCCTGATAGTTCGGCGCATTGAAAATCGCCGAGCCAGCAACGAAAGTGTCAGCGCCAGCGGCAGCAATTTCACGGATGTTGTTCACGTTCACGCCGCCGTCGATTTGCAGGCGAATGTCACGCCCGGAGGCATCGATCAACGCCCGCGCCTGGCGCAGTTTGTCGAGGGTACCGGGGATGAACTTCTGTCCGCCAAAGCCCGGGTTGACGCTCATCAGCAAGATCATGTCGACCTTGTCCATCACGTATTCGAGCACACTCAGCGGGGTCGCCGGATTGAACACCAGGCCCGACTTGCAGCCGCCTTCGCGGATCAGTTGCAGGGAACGGTCGACGTGCTGCGAGGCTTCCGGGTGGAAGGTGATGTAGGTTGCGCCGGCTTCAATGAAGTCACCGACGATGCGGTCCACCGGGCTGACCATCAGGTGCGCGTCGATTGGCGCGGTCACGCCGTACTTGCGCAGCGCCGCGCACACCATCGGGCCGATGGTCAGGTTGGGCACGTAGTGGTTGTCCATGACATCGAAGTGCACGAAGTCGGCACCAGCGGCCAGGACGTTGTCCACTTCTTCGCCCAGGCGGGCGAAGTCGGCGGAGAGAATCGACGGAGCAATAACGAAGGGCTGCATGACGCACCTTTTTGAGCGGAATCACGATGGCGCGCATTGTATACCTCATACTTTGGCGCGCGCACTGTGACCGCGATGATTGGGCCTGCCTTCGATCAAATATTAGCCGGAGGCTCTAGTACGCCGCTCGGTAGATCTTCTCGATATCGGCGGCGCTCAATTTGCGTGGGTTGTTGCGCATCAGACGCTCGATCCCCGCCGCTTCCGCAGCCATGGCCGGGATGGCGTCCTCGGGAACGCCGAAGCTGCGCATGCCCAGCGGGATTTCCACCGCTGCGCACAGCGCGGTCATCGCCTCCACGGCTTTGTCCGCCGCTTCGTTGGCGCTCAGATGAGCGGTCTTCACCCCCATGGCCTCGGCAATATCTTGCATGCGCTCAACGCACGCCATCTTGTTCCAGGTCATGACATAGGGCAGCAACAAGGCGTTGCTGACACCGTGGGCGATATTGAAACGCCCGCCCAGCGGATACGCCAACGCATGCACCGCGCCGACCCCGGCATTGCCGAACGCCATGCCCGCCATCAAGCTGGCGGTGGCCATGTCTTCGCGGGCCTGCAGATTGGACGGATTGGCATAGGCCTTGGGCAACGCTTTGGCGATCAGCTTGATGGCACCAATGGCCAGGGCATCGGTGATCGGCGAGGCATTAACCGACAGGTAGGACTCAATGGCATGCACCAGCGCGTCGACGCCACTGGCAGCCGTGACACTGCGCGGACAGGTCAGGGTCATTTGCGGACTGACCAGAGCCACGTCCGGTAATAGATAGTCACTGACGATGCCTTTTTTCAGCTGCGCGACCTTGTCGGAAAGGATCGCCACGTTGGTGACTTCAGAGCCGGTGCCGGCGGTGGTCGGGATCGCGATCAGTGGCGGACCTTTGCGCGGCACCTGATCGATGCCGAACAAATCTTCCAGCGCGCCGTGGTAACCGGCATACGCAGCCACACTCTTGGCAATATCGATGGCACTGCCACCGCCCAGACCGATCAAGCCGTCATGCCCGCCGTCGCGATACACCCGCATGCAGTCTTCAACGATGGCAATTTCCGGGTCTGGCAGGACCCGGTCGAAAATCTCGTAGGTCCGGCCTCCCAGTTGTGCCAGCGCCAATTCGACCGTGCCGGACTTGACCAGCGCCGCATCGGTAACGATCAGCGGGTTATCGACATCCAGACGTGTCAGTTCAGCGGCGAGCTGCTCGATGGCACCTGCACCGGTGATCAGTTTGTGAGCGATTTTAAAAGAGGAAAGACTCATCGTGCGCAGCCTCTTATAGATAGGGGAGCTGGGCACAAGAGTAGCTGGGGATTGGGGGTTGTCTGCTATTCAGGTCATGAATGAACACAGTTCCTGAAAACACCATAAATCTACTGTAGGAGTGAGCCTGCTCGCGATAGCGGACTATCAGTCGACATCAATGTTGAATGTCAGTCCCTCATCGCGAGCAGGCTCGCTCCTACAGGGGATCGGTGTGAAATGTCAGACCTGGGCCGTGCGCAGTTTTTCGCTGCGACCGCGCAGCCACTCCAGAGTCAGCAGCAGGATCACCGAGAAGGCAATCAGCAGTGTCGCCGCAGCCGCGATGGTAGGGCTGAGGTTTTCGCGAATCCCGCTGAACATCTGCCGTGGCAAGGTCGCTTGTTCCGGACCTGCGAGGAACAACGTCACCACCACTTCATCGAACGATGTCGCAAAGGCAAACAGCGCCCCCGATATCACGCCCGGAGCAATCAACGGCAACGTCACCCGGCGAAACGCCGTCAGTGGCGAGGCACCCAGGCTTGCAGCGGCGCGCACCAGATTCTGGTTGAACCCCTGCAACGTCGCCGACACGGTGATGATCACAAACGGCACACCCAACACCGCGTGCACCACGATCAGCGAGAAGAAGCTGTTGCCCAACCCCAACGGGGCAAAGAACAGGTAACTCGCTACACCAATGATCACCACCGGCACCACCATCGGCGAAATAACCAATGCCATGACCAGCGCCTTGCCCGGGAAATCGCCGCGCGTCAGGCCAATCGCCGCGAGCGTACCGAAGACCATCGCCAGCACCGTCGCCGCCGGGGCAACAATGATGCTGTTCTTGAGTGAGCGCATCCATTCCGCCGAGGCGAAGAAGTCTTGATACCAGTGCAGCGAAAAACCTTGCAGCGGATACACGAGGAAACTGCCCGAGTTGAACGACAGCGGAATAATCACCAGCACCGGCAAAATCAGGAACAGTAAAACCAGGCCGCAGAGAATCCGCAAACTGTAGAACCACACCCGCTCAACGGGCGACATATAAGGACTCAGCATTTCGTTCTCCCCTTAGCTCAGGCGCAGGCGACTGGCGCCCACCAGCCAGCTGTAAATCAGATAAAGCACCACGGTCGCCAACAACAGCAGCCCGCCCAGTGCGGTCGCCATACCCCAGTTGATGCTGGTGTTGGTGTAGAAGGCGACGAAGTAGCTGACCATCTGATCGTTCGGGCTGCCCAGCAACGCCGGGGTGATGTAGTAGCCGATGGCTAGGATGAACACCAACAGGCAACCGGCACCGACGCCGGCATAGGTCTGCGGGAAATACACCCGCCAGAAACTGGCGAACGGGTGACAGCCAAGGGAAATCGCGGCACGCATGTACGTCGGTGAGATGCCTTTCATGACGCTGTAGATCGGCAAAATCATGAACGGCAGCAGGATATGCACCATGGAGATGTAGACGCCGGTACGGTTGAACACCAGTTCCAGCGGTTTATCGATGATGCCCATGGCCATCAGTCCGCTGTTGATCAGACCGCCCGATTGCAGCAACACGATCCAGGCGGCGACGCGCACCAGGATCGAGGTCCAGAACGGCAGCAGGACCAGAATCATCAACAGGTTGCTTTGACGCGAAGGCAGGTTCGCCAGCAGGTAGGCCAATGGATATGCGAGCACCAGGCAGATCGCCGTAATGATCAGGCCCATCCAGAAAGTCCGGGCGAAGATGTCGAGGTAGATCGCCTGGTCGGGTGTGGCCGGGGCCAGTTCACCGAGGTCATCGATACGATGATCGACCGCCGCCAGCAGGTAGTAAGGCGTAATACTGCTGACGTTGCGGCGTACCGCTTGCCAGTAGGCCGGGTCACCCCAACGCTCGTCGAGACCTTCCAGTGCTTCTTTATAAGAGGCCGGTTCAGTGGCGAACGGCAAGGCGCGGGCGGTTTTGGTCAGCAGGCTGCGGTAGCCGGCCAACTCCATGTTCAAGCGCTTGGACAAGTCGCCCAGGGTTTGATTCTTGCGGGCTTCGGCGAGGTCTTCGCTGGCCGCTTTGTAAACCGGTTCAGCGGGCAGGCCTCGGCCGTCCCAGCTGGCGATGGCCGACACGGTGCGCGGCATGCCGCCGACCACTTCCGGGTTACCCACGCTTTTGTAGAGCAGCGCCACGATGGGCACCAGGAACACCAGCAACAGAAACAGCACCAACGGCGCGATCAAGGCTTGAGCCTTCCAGCGGTTGATCCGCTCGGCGTGCTTGAGTCGCTGCTTCAAGGTGGGGTCAGTGCCCGCGTTCAGGGGAATGGCGGTGGCCATGGCGTACTCCGGAAATCTTTGATCGTTACAGAAGTGGCACTCTTTGAGGGCAAGGCCACTTCTGTTCTTGATAACAGCTGATCACCGGTAGGAGCCTGGCTTGCCAGCGATGAACGATAACGGGGTCTGGCTGATACACCGTGCCGCCCGGATCGCTGGCAAGCCAGCTCCTACAGGTTCAATCGCAAGTTACTTCGCAGCCCAGGAATTGAAGCGCTGTTCCAGTTGCTCGCCGTTGTCAGCCCAGAAGCTGACGTCGATCTGCACCTGGTTGGCGATGTTTTCCGGGGTGGTCGGCATGTCTTTCAGGACATCCTTGGGCAGCAACGGTACGGCCAGGATATTGGCCGGGCCGTAGGCGATGTTTTCCGAGTAGGTCTTCTGCTGCTGTGGCTGCACCGAGAAGGCGATGAATTTCTTCGCCGCTTCAGCGCGTGCTTTATCCAGACCTTTTGGAATTGCCCATGCGTCGAAGTCGTAGATGCCGCCGTTCCACACCACTTTCAGGTTGCTTTCTTTCTGCACGGCAGCGATCCGGCCGTTGTAGGCCGAGCTCATGACCACGTCACCGGAAGCGAGGTACTGCGGCGGTTGTGCGCCGGCTTCCCACCACTGGATGCTTGGTTTCAGCTCATCGAGCTTCTTGAACGCGCGGTCCTGACCATCCTTGCCGGCCAACACTTTGTAGACGTCTTTGGGCGCAACGCCGTCGGCCATCAGAGCGAATTCCAGGGTGTACTTGGCGCCTTTACGCAGGCCACGTTTGCCCGGGAATTTCTTGGTGTCCCAGAAATCCACCCAACTGGTTGGCGCGGAAGCCAGTTTGTCGGCGTTGTAGGCCAACACGGTCGACCACACGAAGAAACCCACGCCGCACGGCTGGATAGCGCCTTTGACGTAATCTTCGGTTTTGCCGAACAACTTCGGATCAAGCTGCTCGAACATATCTTCGTCGCAGCCACGGGACAGTTCTGGCGATTCAACTTCTACCAGGTCCCAGGACACGCTCTTGGTGTCGACCATGGCTTTGACCTTGGCCATTTCGCCGTTGTACTCGCCCGCCACGATCTTGCCGTTGCCTGCCGCTTCCCACGGTGCGTAGAAGGCTTTGACCTGCGCAGCCTTGTTCGCCCCGCCAAAGGACACCACGGTCAGGTCCGGACCCGCGGCCATCGCGTGTGCCGCACCGATCATGCCCATGACCAGGGCGGTGAATTTCAGGGATCTCAACATTTATTGTTCTCTCCACGTGCAGGGTTGGTGTTGGTGTAGCCGGGGCGATCAGTTCGCCTCTAGAAGGGGGTCGAGCGCGCGAACGTGTTCGACCTGCCAGCCAAGCGGTACCACGTCGCCGACAGCCAGCGCGGGATCGAGCTCGGCAATCGGTTGTTTCACGAAGAAGTCGGTCTTGCCGCAGACTTCCAGGCGAACCCGGACGTGATCGCCCAGATAGATGAATTCCGCCACCCTCCCTGAGAAGCGGTTGACGCATGATTCGCTGGACCCATTGAGGCTGATGCGCTCGGGACGAATCGACAGCGTGACCGGTTCGCCGGTCTTGCCGACGTTGACCGCCAGCGCTTCAACTTTTTCGCCGCGACCCAGTTCAACGATGCAGCGATCACCGGTCTGGCTGTGCAAGCGGCCGTTGAGGCGGTTGTTCTCGCCGATGAAGTTGGCGACGAAGGTATTTTTCGGCTCTTCGTAGAGAGTGCGCGGCGGCGCGATCTGCTGAATTTCGCCTTGATGGAACACCGCCACCCGGTCAGACATGGTCAGGGCTTCACCCTGGTCATGGGTCACGTAGACCACGGTCACGCCGAGGCGTTGATGCAGGTGTTTGATCTCCATCTGCATGTGTTCGCGCAGTTGTTTATCGAGTGCGCCGAGGGGTTCGTCCATCAGCACCAGCTGCGGCTCGAACACCAGCGCCCGGGCCAGCGCCACACGCTGTTGCTGTCCGCCGGACAGTTGTGCCGGATAGCGCTGAGCAAAGGCGTCAAGTTGCACCATGCTCAAGACTTTTTTGACCTTGGCACTGACGTCGCTCTTGTTCAGGCCGCGCACGGTCAGCGGGAACGCGAGGTTCTCGGCGACGGTCATGTGCGGGAACAACGCGTAGTTCTGGAACACCATGCCGATGTCACGTTTGTGTGGCGGCACGTTGTTGATGGAACGTCCGGCCAGCAGGATTTCGCCCGCGGTCGGTGTTTCAAAACCGGCGAGCATCATCAGGCTGGTGGTCTTGCCGGAGCCGGATGGCCCCAGCAAGGTGAGGAATTCGCCTTTGCGAATGTCCAGGTTGAGGTCTTTGACGATCAGGTTCTCGCCGTCGTAGCTTTTCTGCACTCCACGAAAGCTGACCAGAATGTCGCTGGCCCCTGCGTTTGAATCGACCTGGCTCATACCCGCACCTTTGTTGTTGATGACTGCTGTGGGCTAAGCCTAGTGGACACTGCCGACCACGCAAATCGGGGCGCAGGAGAGAATGGCCTCAGCCGGATGGAAGGTTGGGGGTAGGGATTGCCCTACAAGGATGGCGGGGATGGGTATGTCGATTCGCGATGGCGACGGGCGGTGGGCTGCAAGCCGCAGGAACTGGCAAAAGCGGGTTATCAGGTATGTCGCAAATGGATATGGCCGGCACAAATCCCTGTAGGAGCACGGCTTGCCGGCGATGGCGATTTCAAAGACGCCATCGCCAGCAAGCTGTGCTCCTACAGGAGTTTGTGTTCCATCGCGTACTTCACCAATTCCGCCAGCGAGGTGATGTTGAGCTTCTGCATCAATCGCGCCTTGTGGGTGCTGATGGTTTTGCTGCTCAGGGCCAGTTGCTGGGCGATGTCATTGACGTTGACGCCTTGGGCCAGACGTTCGAACACCGAAAACTCGCGCTCCGACAGCAATGAGTGCAACGGCCTGGAATCGGTCAAGCCGACTTCGAAAACCATGCGGTCGGCGAGGTCCGGGTCGATGTAGCGCCCACCCGCCGCTACTTTACGGATCGCGGTTAACAGCAACGCCGGATCACTGTCCTTGGTCGCGTAACCCGCAGCGCCGACTTTCAATGCCCGGGCGGCCATTTGCGCTTCGTCGTGCATCGACAACACCAGGATGGCCGGCGGATTGTTCAGCGCACGAATCCGCGGAATTGCTTCCAGGCCATTCACGCCCGGCATGGAGATATCCAGCAATACCACCTCGCACGGCACATGACGCAAGGTCTCGAGCAACTGCTCGCCATTGCTCGCCTCCCCTACCACCAGCAAATCCTTGGCCAGGCCAATCAATTGCTTGATGCCTTCGCGGACGATGGTGTGGTCTTCGGCTACCAGTACACGGATCACGTTTTTCTCCAGATTCAAGATCATTCGCGAGCAGGCTCGCTCCCACATTGGATGTGCGTCGTTCACAAAAGCCCTGTAGGAGCGAGCCTGCTCGCGATGGGGCCAGCAAAGACTCTACAAAAAATCAGGCTGCATCCAGCGGCACCCGCACACTCAAGGTCGTGCCCTCCCCCGGCTCACTTTCAAGCAACAACCGCCCACCCATGATCAACACCCGCTCACGCATGCCGACCACACCAAAGGATGTTGGCCTGCCGGTCGCGGCGACAAATCCTACGCCATCATCACTGACGGTCAGACACAACTCGTCGCCTTCCAGCGCCAGCGTCAGTTCAACAGTATGCGCCTGGGCATGACGCATGACATTGGTCAGCGCTTCCTGAAGGATCCGGAACAAGCCGATGGCCTTGGCATCGCTGAGCACCGGCAGATTGTCCGGCACCTGCACCAGACACGGAATCTGCGTGCGCGCCTCGAAACGCCGAGCCTGCCACTCGATGGCAGAAGCGATCCCGGCATCGAGAATCGGTGGTCGCAGCGCCGTGGCCACGTCGCGCACCAGTTGGAACAGCTGAGCGATCAAGCGTTTCATGCTGTTCAAGCGTTCGTTCAGCCCGGGGTCGAGTTGGGCGTAGGCTAATTCGCACATGGACGTTTCCAGTTTGAGCACGGTCAGCATCTGGCCCAGTTCGTCATGAACTTCCCTGGCGATACGCGCTTTTTCCTCTTCGCGCACGCTCTCCAGGTGGGCGGACAACTCACGCAGTTGTTCGCGGGAGCTGGCGAGTTCCAGCTCAATACGCTTGCTCTCGCTGATGTCCCAGACGATACCGTCCCAGACGTAAGCCCCATCGTCGAGCCGACGGGTGATGGCTTTGATCTCGGCCCAACGCTGTTCGCCCGAACGGGTCAAAATCCGTCCTTGCCATGACCAGTCACTGTCGGTGTCCAGCGCATGGTCCTGAGTCAGGTGATAGCTGGCCTTGTCGTCCGGGTGCACCAGACTGCGCAGGCCTTTATCGCGATGGGCCAGGGTGGCCGGCGAGTACCCCACCAGACTTTCACTGCCTTCACTGATGTAGGCAAAGTCGATCTGTCCTGTCACGGGCGCGCGCTCCAGGCGGAAAACCAGTCCAGGAACGTTGGCGGCGATCCCCTGCAACCGCGCCTCGCTTTCCTGCAATGCGGCCAGTGCTCGGCGGCGTTCGGTCACGTCGTTGAGGTAAACAACCAGGTATTCGCCGTCGCGAAACCGCAGGAAACTCAACGACACATCCGTCGGCAAAATGCTGCCGTCAGCCCGCACGCAGTTAGTTTCGAAACTTAGCGGTTCATCCTCACTGGCCCGCGCGCGTTTCCACAGATTCAGCCAGCGATCCATGTGCAGGCCGGGTTCGAAGTCGATCAGCGGTCGATCGATGATCCCGCCCGACGGATAACCGAGCATGCTTTCGGCGGCGCGGTTGGCGTAGCGCACATGGCTGTCCCAGTTGACCCAGAGAATGCCGACGGTGCTCTGATCGATGGAAAACTGGGTCAGGCGCAACGCCTCTTCACTTGCCTCACGCAGGGCTATGTCTTCGCGCGCGGCCAACAGGCGCTGCTCCAGACTGTGCTGTTGCCGCCGCTGCCAGAACACGATGGCCAGGCTGCTCAGCAGCATGACGGCGAACAGCAGGCAAAGGTTTTGCCAGAACCCCGGGGATTCGGAAAGCCTTGGATATTTAGGCTGCAACCATTGGTTGTGCAGTTGCTCCAGGTCCTTGGCCGGGATCGCCCGCAGCGCACTTTCGACAATGCCGGCCAGCTCCGGCCAATCCCGGCGAGTGGCTATTCGCAGCAATTGCGGCAGGCCGATGTCACCCACCACAACCAGCCCGGCGAACTCAGGCTCGGCGGACAAGCGGCCCAGCTGAGCCTCGTCGACTACGGCGTAACCGGCCTGCTGACTCAGCAACAACTGCAGCGCCTGGCGCTCGATGGGCACGCCTTGCAGGTTCAAATGGGGATAGTTGCTGCGCAGATAATCGGCGGTCGCGCTGGGCATGCGCACCGCGACGCGGGTCTGGCTGTCGAGCTTCTCCAGCTCCACGACACCGGTGCTTTTCTGGTCGCTGACCACCAGTTGCGGAACCCGCATGTACGGATCGGTAAATTGCCACAGGCGCAAACCGGTCGGCGTTTGCGTCAGCCCCACAGCGATGTCGATTTCACCCTCGCGTGCGGCGTCTTCCAGTTGCGCGACATCCGGAAAATTGCGCCAGCTGAACTCAACCTTGAGCGCATCGGCCAACCATTTCATCAACTCGACGTTCACCCCGGACAACTGCTGCAAGCGGCGATCATATTGCGCATAAGGCGCCTGCAACACCACGCCGACCCGCAGTTCGTCATGGTCTGCCAGCCATTGCTGTTGCCGGGGTGACAATGGCGCGGCATTCACCACTGGCGCAGACGCCGCCCACCCCATCAAGGGAAACCACAAACAGCCGATAACCCACAGGCAGCGAAAACGCATCATCGAAGTCTCACACACTGACAAACACTGATTAACCCATTAGGCTGCCGGAAACACTTCTGGCCTGGAATATCCAATGCCCCCTGTCTACCGCCTGGCACTGCCAGTATTGTGCCTGTCGCTGATCCTGCCTTGTGCCTTTTCTGTCGAGGCCGCCGACCCGGTGCCTGCCGCGGCAGAAAAATCCGCAGAAGAAAAACCGGCCGAACGCCAGCCATTGCTTGAGCGTAGTCAGGAAGAAGCCCTAGCACTTGAGCGAAAAATCCCTGCTCAGGAACAGCAACAACTGCAAGCCGGTACCGACAACTTTCTGGCCTTGTGGACGCCGGCCAATACCGCCGAGCCCAAGGGCGCGGTGATTATCATCCCCGGCGCTGGTGAAACCGCTGACTGGCCGCAAGCAATTGGGCCTTTGCGTCGCCAATTGCCGGACGCCCAGTGGAGCAGCCTGAGTATCACCTTGCCAGACCTGCAAAGCGACGCCATTGCGCCACGTATCGTGGAAGTCGCACCCGCGCCAAAAGCGCCGGATACCGGCAGCAAGGATTCCACCACCGCAGCGCCCATCGAGCAGGCCGCCGGCGGTGAATCGGAAGTGACTGACAAGGCCATCGTCGAAACCAGCGAGGAGCAAGCCAAAGCCGACGCTGAACGAATCTTCGCGCGTATCGACGCTGCCATTGCGTATGCCGAACAACAAAGCGCCCGCAGCATTGTTGTGCTGGGCCATGGCACTGGCGCTTACTGGGCCGCGCGCTACCTGAGTGAGAGGCAGCCTTCGCAAGTGGAGAAATTTGTGATGGTCGCTGCCCGGACACCGGTTGCGGCAAAGCCTGAGTTGGCTGAACTGACGCCAACGTTGAAGCTCGCGACAGCAGACCTCTTCTATATGGATAAACCGCTGGATCGCAAAGCAGCGCTGGAGCGTTTGCAGGCCAGCAAGCGTTTGAAGACGTCAGCGTTCAGCCAGGTGTCGCTGAAGGCGTTGCCAGGGAATGCCAAGGCTGAGCAGGAGCAACTGGTGCGCCGGGTGCGCGGTTGGTTGAATCCGCAGAATGCGGCGGGCTGATAGACCGAGGCGCCGCCATCGCGAGCAGGCTCACTCCCACAGTTGATCTTCAGTGAGCACTAATTCTGTGCCGACGAAAATCCAGTGTGGGAGTGAGCCTGCTCGCGATGGCGTCATCAGAGACAGCACAAATCTGCTTCCCTACCGAAAACCCCGCCGCTCACGAATCAACGTATAAGCCGTATGCAACTCGCGAGTCTTGTCCGTGGCCTCACGAACCTGCAATGCCGTCGCCCCGCTGCCGGCAACCTTGTCCGGGTGATGACGACTGAGCAGGCGCCGATAAGCGCGCTTGATCTGCTCCGGCTCGCTGGTTGCCGATACCCCCAAAAGCCGCAACGCATCTTGATAGCTGATCGCGCTGCTGACCTTTGGCCGCTTGTGCTGTTCATAATCGGCGGCCAATGCCTGAACCTGATGCGGCGTCCAGCCCAGCCACTTACCCCACTGGGCAATCAACTCGCGTTCATGACGGCCGGCACGGCCATCGGCCCAGACCATCCGCCAACAGGCGCGCAATACACCTTCTGCCGCATGAGGCTGAGCACTCAAGCGTCGCAGATAGCCGCGTAATCGATCATTGCCCGACTTGCCGCGATTGAACGCAACAATGGCACGACGCTGCGCCGAGTCCGTCATGTCCAAAGAACGCATTTCCTGCCGGGCCTGCTGGATGTGGCCATCCAACACCCGCCCATCACTCTTGGCCAACCGCCCCAGCAACACGAAAAGCAGTTCATCATTGCGCAGCATCGGGCGACCGCCGAGCTTTTCATACAGATGCCCAAAGCTTTGCAGATGCAAGCGCCGATCCAGCGCCTGCCCCAACAAAGCACCGAGCATGGCCCCCGGAATACTGGCTATGGCAAAGCCTGCTCCGGCTCCGATCAGAGTCCCTGGCCACAACATTTCAGCGGTTCGCTTCTATCAAGGCTTCAACTTCGGCCAGGCGCTCGTGCGTGCCGACATCCACCCACTGACCTTTCAGCCGTTCACCCGTCACCTGCCCGTCGGCCATGGCTTTACGCAACAGTGGCGCAAGCTTGAACGCCCCGTCCGAGCAACCGTCGAACAGCTGCGGATGCAACACCGCGATGCCGCTGTACGTCAGGGTTGCGGTGCCTGGCTGACCGTCGCGCACGTGCCCGTCGGCCAGCGTGAAGTCGCCTGCCGGGTGATGGATCGGGTTATCCGCCAGGACCAGGTGAGCCAACCCGGCGCCGGGTTGATGCAGCACGCTGAAATCGTAGTCGGTCCAGATGTCACCGTTGACCACCACAAAGGCTTCATCACCCAGTAACGGCAACGCGTGGAAAATCCCGCCGCCGGTTTCCAGCGGCTCACCTTCCGGCGAATACTGGATGCTGACGCCGTAGCGCGAACCGTCGCCCAGATAATCTTCGATCTGCTGACCAAGCCAGGCGTGGTTGATCACGATTTCGGTAAACCCGGCTGCCGCCAAGGCGCGCAGGTGATACTCGATCAACGGCACGCCGCCGGCGCAAACCAACGGTTTTGGGGTGGTCAAGGTCAACGGGCGCATGCGCTCGCCTTTGCCTGCCGCCAGAATCATTGCCTTCATGCATTCGCTCCGGCACGCAGACTCAGCAGCAACACATCCAGCTCGGCCAGTTCAGGCCGGCGGGCAATCACAGCTTCTATATAGGCAAAGAACCGCGGCACATCGGCGAGGTAGCGCGGCTTGCCGTCGCGATGGCAGATGCGGGCGAAGATGCCGATGACTTTCAGGTGACGCTGCACGCCCATCAGGTCGCTGGCACGCAGGAAGTCTTCAAAATCCGGTTGAACCGGAATGTCGAGGGCGCCGGCTTGCTGCCAGTACTGTTCGAGCCAGCCGCGCACACGCTCTTCAGGCCAACTGAGGAAGGCGTCTTTGAACAGGCAGGTCACGTCGTAGGTCACGGGCCCATACACCGCATCCTGGAAATCCAGCACACCAGGGTTCGGTTGGCTGAGCATCAAGTTGCGTGGCATGTAGTCGCGATGCACCAGGACTTTGGGCTGGGCCAGGGCGCTTTCAATCAACAGATCGGTCACATTCTGCCAGAGCATTTTCTGCGCAGCGTCGAACTCGATGCCCAGCTGATGTTTTACATACCAGTCGGGAAACAATTCCAGCTCGCGACGCAACAGTGCGACGTCATAACTCGGCAACGGCGCAACCATCGGCAACTGCTGAAAAGCCAGCAATGCTTGTAGGGCATCGTTGAACAAATCGTCCGCGTTTTCGCTGTCGATCACGTCCAGATAGGTCTTGTTGCCCAAGTCATTGAGCAAAAGAAAGCCGCGCTCGAGGTCTTCGGCATAAATTTGTGGCACGTTTATCCCGGATTTCGCCAGCAAGAACGCGATATCCACGAAGGGTTTACAGTTCTCCTGAGGCGGTGGAGCGTCCATCACGATGAAGCTTTTACCCTCGCCTTCCCAGCGAAAATAGCGCCGAAAACTCGCATCGCTACTGGCCGCAGTCAACGTGGCCGGGGGGACGGAGCCCCAGCCTTGTGCTGCAAAGAGAATTGCCAACTGGTCATCGAGCCAAACTTTCAGGTGTTGCAAACGTACATCTTGATCAGGCATTGCAAGGGTCTCCGACGGCGCTAGCCGTCAAGCGGGGCATGCTTTATTATCCAGCATCTTTTTCAGACCATCGAGAGGCGTGCGGCCCACACCGCGGGCAGATGGCACGCAGGAAGCCCGGACAAATAAGATGGCATTGAAATCCCCCGCGTTTCGTAAAAAATTTCCGTTGTTGGTTACCGGCAGTTTGCTGGCCCTGCAACCCCTGGCTACTTCATTCGTGGTTGCCGCGGAACAGTATGACTGCTCAGCCTCTGCTTCGGGTGCCTGGAGCTGCGCACCAAAAGCGTCGACGGCGACATTGCCACCGCGTCCAGTCCATGAAGATGGCGCAGTTTCCGCCACTGGCGAAGCTGCAGTCCAGAACGGTTCCAGCGAAGAAACCGGCGCCAAGACTGTACTCGTCACCGAGTCCAAGGGCCGCGGCCTGAAGTCGCGTAGCGAAGACTACAGCCACCTCGACTGGGTGCCACGCGAAAATCTCACTGCTGCACAGTTGGCCGAAACCGGTCCCTACTGCGCTGGTGCCTATGTAGAACCGATTCGTCCTGGCATGAATGACAAGACGGATAAAAGTGATGCACCTACCTTTATCGGCGCGAAGGCTTCGCGCTACAACACCGAAGATCAGATCGGCACGCTGGCCGGTGACGTCGTGTTGCGTCAGGGCAGCATGCAGGTCGAGTCCGACGAGGCCAGCCTGTATCAGGCCGAGAGCCGCGCCGAACTCACTGGCGACGTGCGCATCCGCGACAACGGCGCACTGATCGTCGGCGACCACGCCGATGTGCAGCTCGACACCGGTGAAGCCAAGGTCGACAACGCCGAATACGTGATGCACAAATCCCGTATCCGCGGTAACGCGCTGTACGCCAAGCGTGCCGAAAACGCGATCATCCGCCTCAAGGATGGTACGTACACCACGTGCGAACCGGACAGCAACGCCTGGCAGCTCAAGGGTAACAACATCACCCTGAACCCGGCGACCGGCTTCGGCACCGCGACCAACGTGACATTGCGGGTCAAGGACATTCCTGTCCTGTACACGCCGTACATCTATTTCCCGATCGATGACCGTCGCCAGTCCGGCTTCCTGCCGCCGACCATCGGAACCGGCAGCGATACCGGCTTCATGCTGGTCACACCGTATTACTTCAACCTGGCACCGAACTACGATGCCACGTTGTACCCGCGTTACATGGAAAAGCATGGCTTGTTGATGGAAGGCGAATTCCGCTACCTCACCCAGTCCAGCGAAGGTCAGTTCGGTGGTGCGTACCTCAACGACGAAGACACCGAGCGCAGTAAACAGACCGACTACCGTAAAGACCGCTACATGTATAACTGGCAGCACAAGGGTGGTCTGGATTCGCGCGTATACACGCAAGTCGACTACACCAAGATCAGCGATCCTTATTACTTCCAGGATCTGCAGACCGACCAGATTGGCGTTAAAAGCGCTGACTACGTGAACCAGCAAGGCTCGGTTTCCTACCGAGGTGACAATTATACGGCGCGCGTGAATGCCCAGGCATTTGAGTTGGCGACAGTTCAGAACGTCACCCCTTACGATCGTTTGCCGCAGATCACCCTCGATGGTGCGCTGCCTAATCATCCAAATGGCCTGAATTTCAGCTACAACACTGAAATCGTGCGGTTTGATCGTGACCTGAAAAATGGCACGTTCACCGATCAAGACGGCAATGTGAGCCCTCAGATAGACACCAACACTCAGGGCTTGGCGCGCGCTACCGGCGACCGTCTAAACCTGGCACCCGCCGTCAGCCTGCCGCTGGACTGGACTTATGGTTTCCTGAAGCCGACGCTCAAGTACCAATACACCCAGTACCAACTGGACTTGGACAGTATCGGTAAAAGCCAAATCGTGGCTCAAGATCAAGCCGCAGCTGCCGCAGGGACTGAAAATTTAAATGGCCATTTCGACAGCAACCAGAATCGTGGTGTGCCAATCGCCAGCATCGACAGCGGCCTGTATTTCGATCGCAAAACCCAATGGTTCGGCAAGAACTATCGCCAGACCCTTGAGCCGCGCCTGTACTACCTCTATGTGCCAGAGGTAGACCAGGAAGACATTCCTGTTTTCGACACCAGCGAATACACCTTCAGCTATGCATCGCTGTTCCGTGACAACCGTTTCTCCGGCTCCGACCGTGTCGGCGACGAGAACAAACTGTCGCTGGGCATCACCAACCGCTGGATCGAAGACGACGGCTTTGAACGTCAACGCATCAGCGTAGGCCAGGCCTTGTTCTTCAAGGACCGCAAAGTACAGATGCCAGGCGTCTCAGATACCCGTGCCGATTCTACAGCCAACGTTTCGCCGTACGCCCTGGAATACGAATACCGCTGGAACCGCGACTGGCGCACCACGGCCGACTACAACTGGGACCCGGACACCCGCAGCCCTCGCTCGGGTAGCGCGATGTTCCACTACCAGCCTGAAGACAACCCGAACAAGATCATCAACGCCGGCTATCGCTATCGCAACGATCAGGTGCTGTATAACCAGAACACCGGTCAATGGCAGTTCGGCGGTGACTATGGCGTTGAGGGCCAGCCTGGTTTCGTGAAGGACTACTACAAGATCGTGCAGCACGACTTCTCGGTGATGTGGCCGATCGTGCCTCAGTGGAACGCCATCAGCCGCTGGCAGTATGACTACAACCAAAACCGTACCCTGGAAGCCTTCGGTGGTTTCGAGTACGACAATTGCTGCTGGAAACTGCGCTTGATAAACCGCTACTTCGTTGATTACGACGAGTTCAGCCAAAATGCTCCACAAAACGAAAAGGGCGACCACGGCGTCTTCCTCCAAATTGTTCTGAAGGGACTCGGCGGCCTCACCGGCGCCAAAGTAGAGAGCTTCCTCGACAAAGGCATCCAAGGTTATCGTGAACGTGAAGACCAAGCTTTCTGATTGTCTGCGCCCGCTACTGCTGGGCGCGCTGTTTCTAGGTACCGCGGCCAACGCCGCCGTACAGTCCATCGACAAAGTGGTGGCCATCGTCGACAACGACGTAGTCATGCAGAGCCAACTGGACCATCGCGTTCGTGAAGTTCAGCAAACCATTGCCAAGCGTGGCACTGCTGTGCCGCCAGCCAGCGTGCTGGAGCAGCAGGTGCTTGAGCGTTTGATCGTCGAAAACCTGCAATTGCAGATCGGCGAACGTTCGGGCATCCGCATTACCGATGAAGAACTGAACCAGGCGGTGGGCACCATTGCCCAGCGCAACAACATGACCGTGGATCAATTCCGCGCCGCGCTGGCTCACGACG
This sequence comes from Pseudomonas sp. P4_C8, assembly GCF_056401975.1. NCBI lineage: Bacteria > Pseudomonadati > Pseudomonadota > Gammaproteobacteria > Pseudomonadales > Pseudomonadaceae > Pseudomonas > Pseudomonas sp. P4_C8. The sequence continues at coordinate 37,207 of NZ_JBFUIH010000020.1, forward strand.
GCCTGTCTTACGACGACGCCCGTGAACAGATTCGCCGTGAAATGGTCATCAGCCGCGTGCGTCAGCGCCGCGTGGCCGAGCGCATCCAGGTGTCCGAACAGGAAGTTAAGAACTTCCTCGCCTCCGACCTTGGCAAGATGCAATTGTCCGAAGAGTTCCGTTTGGCCAACATCCTGATTCCTACGCCGGAAAGCGCCAACTCCGACGCGATTCAGAATGCTGCCAAGCAGGCCGACGCGGTTTACCAGCAGCTCAAGCAAGGTGCTGATTTCGGTCAGTTGGCCATCGCCAAGTCTGCCAGTGAAACTGCACTGGAAGGCGGCGACATGGGCTGGCGTAAAGCCGCCCAATTGCCACCTCCGTTCGATCGCATGCTGAGCTCCATGTCCGTTGGCGAAGTCACCCAACCCATGCGCACACCCGGCGGCTTCATCATCCTGAAGATCCTCGACAAGCGCGGCGGCCAGACCCAGGTGCGCGACGAAGTGCACGTGCGTCACATCCTGGTCAAACCAAGCCCGATCCGCGACGAAGCTAAAACAAAGGCCTTGGCTGAATCGCTCTACGCTCGTATTGAATCAGGCGAAGACTTCAGCGAACTGGCCAAGAACTACTCGGAAGACCCGGGTTCTGCCCTCAACGGCGGCGACCTGAACTGGATCGACCCGAACGCACTGGTACCGGAATTCCGCGAAGTGATGGCCAAGACCCCGCAGGGCAAGCTGTCCAAGCCGTTCCAGACTCAGTACGGCTGGCACGTTCTGGAAGTGCTTGGCCGTCGCGCCACCGACAGCACCGCCCAGGCTCGCGAGCAACAGGCAATGACCGTACTGCGTAACCGCAAATACGACGAAGAGCTGCAAACCTGGCTGCGTCAGATCCGTGACGAAGCGTACGTAGAAATCAAACTCCCTGGTGCAAGCCAGGCAGCGCAGTGAAACCCAAGCGTTTCGCGCTGACCCCCGGCGAACCGGCCGGCATAGGTCCTGACCTGTGCCTGCTGCTCGCCTCGCAAGCCCAGCCACACCCCCTGATTGCCATTACCAGCCGCGACCTGCTCCTTGAGCGGGCCGCGCAGCTGGGTGTGGTTGTCGACTTGTTGCCGGTAACCCCGGACAGTTGGCCGGATATTCCTGCTCCAGCTAACAGTTTGTATGTGTGGGATACACCGCTCAATGCGCCGGTCACCGCCGGCCAGCTGGACAAGGGCAATGCCGCGTTTGTCCTGGAAACCCTGACCCGTGCGGGTCAAGGCTGCCTGGACGGGCATTTCGCCGGCATGATTACCGCCCCCGTGCACAAGGGTGTCATCAACGAATCCGGTATTGCCTTCTCCGGGCACACCGAATTTCTCGCTGACCTGACCCATACCGCACAGGTGGTGATGATGCTGGCCACGCGTGGATTGCGCGTGGCGCTGGTCACCACTCACCTGCCCCTTCGCGAGATTGCCGATGCGATCACGCCGGAGCGCCTGGAGCGGGTCACACGAATTCTGTACGCCGATCTGCAAGAAAAATTCGGCATCGCCCAGCCACGCATCCTGGTCTGTGGACTCAACCCGCACGCCGGTGAAGGCGGACACCTGGGCCATGAAGAAATCGACATTATCGAACCTACATTAGAGCGCCTGCGCGGTGAAGGCATGGACCTTCGCGGCCCCCTGCCCGCCGACACTCTGTTTACCCCCAAATATCTGGAGCACTGCGACGCAGTGCTGGCGATGTACCACGACCAGGGCTTGCCCGTGCTGAAGTACAAAGGCTTCGGCGCGGCAGTTAACGTGACCCTCGGCTTGCCGATCATCCGCACTTCGGTCGACCACGGCACCGCCCTGGATCTGGCCGGCAGCGGTAAAATCGACACCGGCAGCCTGCAAGTCGCCCTGGAAACCGCCTACCAGATGGCCGAGACCCGTTTATGACCGAGCATTACCAACACAAGGCGCGCAAACGCTTTGGCCAGAACTTCCTGCACGATGCCGGCGTTATCGACCGTATCTTGCGCTCTATCCACGCCAAAGCCGAAGACCGCGTGCTGGAAATCGGCCCGGGCCAGGGTGCCCTGACTCAAGGCCTGCTCAATAGCGGCGCCCAGTTGGACGTGGTGGAACTGGACAAGGACCTGGTCCCGATCCTCAATCAGCAGTTCGCCGGCAGGAGCAATTTCAGCCTGCATCAGGGCGATGCGCTGAAGTTCGACTTCACCAGCCTGAATGCCGCGCCGGGTAGCCTGCGTGTGGTCGGCAACTTGCCGTACAACATTTCCACGCCGCTGATTTTTCACCTGCTGCATAACGCCAGCCTGATCCGCGACATGCACTTCATGCTGCAAAAAGAAGTGGTCGAGCGCATGGCGGCAGGCCCGGGTGGCGGTGATTGGGGCCGTCTGTCGATCATGGTTCAGTACCATTGCCGGGTCGAGCATCTGTTCAACGTCGGCCCGGGTGCATTCAATCCGCCGCCGAAGGTTGATTCGGCCATCGTGCGCCTGGTGCCGCACGCGGTACTGCCACATCCGGCCAAAGACCATAAATTGCTGGAGCGCGTCGTTCGCGAAGCCTTCAACCAGCGCCGCAAGACCCTGCGCAATACCCTCAAGTTGCTGCTGAGCAATGCCGAAATCGAAGCCGCCGGCGTCGATGGCAGCCTGCGCCCCGAGCAACTCGACCTGGCCGCCTTCGTGCGCCTGGCCGACAAGCTCAGCGAACAAGTCCTGAACCCGCCCGCCGCCGACTGACAGGTGACAAGCGTTATCGGGTAGGACGCCAGACGCGATGTCTGGTTTACTACCCGGTACTTGGCCTAGACTGATCTCCATCAGCTGCGCCCCGCGTCCCGCTTCGTTTTTAAGGCCTCTTGCATGTCCGATCCTCGTTATCAGGTCGACGTCAGCGTCGTCACCCGCTATCTGGCAGAACAATCGCAACCCGAGCAAAACCGCTTTGCCTTCGCTTACACCATTACCGTGCAAAACAATGGCGAGCTACCGGCCAAACTCTTGTCGCGGCACTGGGTGATCACCGACGGTGACGGGCATGTCGAGGAGGTTCGCGGAGCCGGCGTGGTTGGCCAGCAGCCGTTGATCGAAGTGGGTGAGAGTCACACCTATAGCAGCGGTACGGTCATGACCACCAAAGTCGGCACCATGCAGGGCACTTACCAGATGATTGCCGACGACGGTAAGCATTTCGACGCCATCATCGCTCCATTCCGCCTGGCGGTGCCCGGAGCCTTGCACTAATGGCAACGTACGCCGTTGGCGACTTGCAGGGCTGTCTCGAGCCCCTGCAGTGCCTGCTCAAGCAAGTCGCTTTCGACCCGGCAAAGGATCGCCTGTGGCTGGTGGGCGACCTGGTCAACCGTGGCCCGCAGTCGCTGGCAACCTTGCGCTTTCTTTATGGCATCCGCGAATCGCTGGTGTGCGTACTGGGCAACCACGACCTGCACTTGCTGGCCGCCGGGCGTAACATCGAACGCCTGAAAAAAAACGACACCCTGCGCGAGATTCTCGAAGCACCCGATCATGCGCAGCTGCTGGAGTGGTTGCGCCAGCAAAAGCTCATGCACTACGACGAACAGCGCGACATCGCTCTGGTACATGCCGGTATTCCACCGCAGTGGTCACTGCGCAAAGCCCTGAAATGCGCCGCCGAAGTTGAAGAAGCCCTGCGCGACGACAACCGTATCGGCCCGTACCTCGACGGCATGTACGGCAACGATCCGGTGAAATGGGACAACGACCTCAAGGGCGTGACCCGCCTGCGCGTCATCACCAACTATTTCACCCGCATGCGCTTTTGCACCAGCGAGGGCAAACTCGACCTCAAGAGCAAGGAAGGTGTCGGCACAGCGCTACCGGGCTATAAACCATGGTTCATGCACAAGGAGCGCAAGACCAAGGACCTGAAGATCATCTTTGGCCATTGGGCAGCCCTCGAAGGCCAATGTGACGAACCGGGGATCTTCGCGCTCGACTCCGGTTGTGTCTGGGGTGGAGCGATGACCCTGATGAACGTCGACACCTTTGAGCGCCTGCATTGCCAATGCAACGATAAGGGCCACAGCGAACCCGCCGTCGCCCAAACCATTACCGAACAAACCCCAGCCAGCGCCCCGCGCTAGACTGCGCTATCAGCCGAGCCACAGGAGCCCGCCATGAGCGAATTCAAACGTATCCCCCCGGAACAGGCCCAGGCCCTGCGCGAACAAGGCGCAGTGGTGGTCGATGTCCGTGATCCTGCCACATTTGCCGCACTGCACATCAGCGGCTCGAAGCATCTGGACAACCATTCCCTGCATGCTTTTATTCAGGGCGCAGATCTGGACGCCCCGACTGTAGTGGTCTGCTACCACGGCAATTCCAGCCAGGGCGCCGCGGCTTACCTCATCAGTCAGGGTTTCTCCGATGTCTACAGCATGGATGGCGGTTTTGAGCTGTGGCGCACGACTTATCCTGCGGAAACAGCGCAAGGCACCTCGGAATAATTTTTTTTGTAACGTGCAAGCCCCGCCCCCCGCGGGCTCGCGCGGTGGCAGACGAACGGTCTGCCACAACTAATTACGTATCTCGCCTTTACCTCCTGAATTCCCAACTATCCTTAAGCGCAGGCCATCCAAAACAGGGGAGAGCCGGTACACCGGCGCGCGGGTCATCGGGAGTAGCTTTCGGAGTGGTCAGCTCCGTTAGAGTTCTGGGGGGTAAACAGCGACCGCCTGTTCGGTTGCTGCCAGCATCGACTGAGTGATCCGGCGTCGGCTCCACGTATCGAGCGAGGTGACGTCATGAGTATCTTTAGCCACTTCCAACAACGATTCGAGTCCACACGCCAGGAAGAACTCTCGCTGCAAGAGTATCTTGAGCTGTGCAAACAGGACCGCAGCGCCTACGCCTCCGCCGCCGAGCGTCTATTGCTGGCCATCGGAGAACCGGAGCTGCTCGACACCTCGACCAACTCGAGACTGTCGCGAATCTTTTCCAACAAAGTGATCCGCCGCTATCCGGCCTTTGAAGACTTCCACGGGATGGAAGAATGCATCGACCAGATCGTGTCGTATTTCCGCCATGCCGCTCAGGGCCTGGAAGAGAAGAAACAGATCCTCTATCTGCTCGGCCCCGTCGGTGGCGGTAAGTCATCCCTGGCCGAGAAACTGAAACAGCTGATCGAAAAAGTGCCCTTCTACGCGATCAAGGGCTCACCGGTATTCGAGTCGCCACTGGGTCTGTTCAACGCCACTGAAGATGGCGCGATCCTCGAAGAAGACTTCGGCATCCCGCGGCGCTACCTCAATACCATCATGTCGCCATGGGCCACCAAGCGCCTGGCTGAATTCGGCGGCGACATCAGTCAGTTCCGGGTGGTGAAACTCTATCCGTCGATCCTCAATCAGATCGCCGTGGCCAAAACCGAGCCGGGAGACGAGAACAACCAGGACATCTCGGCGCTGGTGGGCAAGGTCGATATCCGCAAGTTGGAAGAATTCCCGCAAAACGACGCCGATGCCTACAGCTACTCGGGCGCACTGTGCCGGTCCAACCAGGGCCTGATGGAGTTCGTCGAAATGTTCAAGGCGCCGATCAAGGTGCTGCACCCATTGCTGACGGCCACCCAGGAAGGCAACTACAACAGTACCGAAGGCCTTGGCGCGATTCCGTTTACCGGGATCCTACTCGCCCACTCCAACGAGTCGGAGTGGCACACCTTCCGCAACAACAAGAACAACGAAGCGTTCATCGACCGGATCTACATCGTCAAAGTGCCGTACTGCCTGCGGGTCAGCGACGAAGTGAAGATCTACGACAAGCTGCTGTTCAACAGCTCTCTGGCCAAGGCCCATTGCGCGCCCGACACCTTGAAGATGCTCGCCCAGTTCACCGTGCTCTCGCGCCTCAAGGAGCCGGAAAACTCGAACATCTATTCCAAGATGCGCGTGTACGACGGTGAAAACCTCAAGGACACCGATCCGAAGGCCAAGTCGATTCAGGAATACCGCGACAACGCCGGTGTCGACGAAGGTATGAACGGTCTGTCTACCCGCTTCGCGTTCAAGATTCTGTCGAAGGTTTTCAACTTCGACCCGCACGAAATCGCCGCCAACCCGGTGCACCTGCTCTACGTGCTGGAACAACAGATCGAACAGGAACAGTTCCAGGCCGAAACCCGCGAACGCTACCTGCGATTCCTCAAGGAGTACCTGGCACCGCGCTACATCGAGTTCATCGGCAAGGAGATCCAGACCGCTTACCTCGAGTCGTACAGCGAGTACGGCCAGAACATCTTCGATCGCTACGTGCTGTACGCCGACTTCTGGATCCAGGACCAGGAATACCGCGATCCGGAAACCGGCGAAATCCTCAACCGCGTAGCCCTGAACGAAGAACTGGAGAAAATCGAAAAACCGGCCGGCATCAGCAATCCGAAGGATTTCCGCAACGAAATCGTCAACTTCGTACTGCGCGCCCGGGCCAACAACAACGGCAAAAACCCGACCTGGCTCAGCTACGAAAAACTGCGGGTGGTCATCGAGAAGAAAATGTTCTCCAACACCGAGGACCTGCTGCCGGTCATCAGCTTCAACGCCAAGGCCAGCAAAGAGGACCAGCAGAAGCACAACGACTTCGTCACACGGATGGTCGAGCGCGGTTACACCGACAAACAGGTACGACTGCTGTCCGAGTGGTATCTGCGGGTCAGAAAATCACAATAACCCGCTGCCGGCCAGACCGGTTGTCGTCAGCCAGAGGCCTGTGTACGCATTTTCTGTTACACAAGCCTCTGGAAGGTGTTCGAAAGTCGGTAGCGAGTTCAAGCAGCATCCACAGCGCTTGGGGGAGCGTCGCATATCCCTTGGCCCTCGGTTCGATGCTGCATCACCGCTCGCCCCTTTCAGGACAGCTTCTAAGGAGCAGTCATGAGCTATGTGATCGACCGACGTCTCAATGGCAAGAACAAGAGCACGGTGAACCGTCAGCGGTTTCTGCGGCGTTACCGTGACCACATCAAAAAGGCTGTCGAAGAGGCGGTCAGCCGGCGCTCCATTACCGATATGGAACACGGTGAACAGATCAGCATTCCCGGTCGGGACATCGACGAACCGGTGCTTCATCATGGTCGCGGCGGCAAACAAACCGTCGTGCACCCCGGCAACAAGGAATTCACCAGCGGCGAGCACATTGCCCGTCCGCCCGGAGGTGGCGGCGGCAGAGGCCCCGGCAAGGCGGGCAACTCGGGTGAAGGGATGGATGAGTTCGTCTTCCAGATCACCCAGGAGGAATTCCTCGAGTTCATGTTCGAAGACCTCGAACTGCCGAACCTGGTCAAACGCAACCTGACCGGCACCGACACGTTCAAAACGGTGCGCGCAGGCATCAGCAACGAAGGCAACCCGTCGCGCATCAACATCATCCGTACCTTGCGCTCGGCCCATGCACGACGCATTGCCCTGTCCGGCAGCAGTCGGACAAAACTGCGTGAAGCCAAAGAAGAACTTCTGCGACTCAAGCAGGAAGAGCCGGATAACTTCGGCGATATTCAGAAAATCGAAGCAGAAATCGAAAAGCTCAGTGCGCGCATTCATCGCATCCCGTTCCTCGACACGTTCGACCTCAAGTACAACTTGCTCATCAAGCAGCCCAATCCCAGCTCCAAGGCGGTGATGTTCTGCCTGATGGACGTATCCGGCTCCATGACGCAGGCGACCAAGGACATCGCCAAGCGTTTCTTCATCCTGCTTTACCTGTTTCTCAAGCGTAACTACGAGAAGATCGACGTCGTGTTCATCCGCCACCACACCAGCGCGCGGGAAGTGGATGAAGAAGAGTTCTTCTACTCACGCGAAACCGGCGGCACCATTGTGTCCAGCGCCTTGAAACTGATGCAGGAGATCATGGCCGAGCGCTATCCGAGCAACGAGTGGAACATCTATGCCGCCCAAGCGTCCGACGGCGATAACTGGAACGACGACTCGCCGATTTGCCGCGACATTCTGATCAACCAGATCATGCCGTTCGTGCAGTACTACACTTACGTTGAGATCACCCCGCGCGAACATCAGGCCCTGTGGTTCGAATACGAACGCATCGCCGAAGCCTTCTCTGACACTTTTGCCCAGCAGCAACTGGTCTCGGCCGGGGATATTTACCCGGTCTTCCGTGAACTCTTCCAGCGCAGGTTAGTGACATGACCGCCAAAGAGCAGAAGCGCCAACCCATTTCCACTGGCTCCGAATGGACGTTCGAGCTGATCCAGGCCTACGACAAAGAAATCAGTCGCCTGGCGGCTCGTTACGCACTCGATACGTACCCCAACCAGATCGAAGTGATCACCGCCGAACAGATGATGGACGCCTATGCCTCCGTCGGCATGCCGCTGGGTTATCACCATTGGTCCTATGGCAAACACTTCCTCAGCACTGAAAAATCCTACAGCCGTGGGCAGATGGGGCTGGCCTACGAGATCGTGATCAACTCGGACCCGTGCATCGCTTATCTGATGGAAGAGAACACCATCTGCATGCAGGCGCTGGTTGTGGCGCATGCCTGCTATGGACACAACAGTTTTTTCAAAGGCAATTACCTGTTCCGCACCTGGACCGACGCCAGTTCAATCATTGATTACCTGGTGTTCGCCAAGCAGTACATCATGCAGTGCGAGGAACGCCACGGCATTGATGCGGTAGAAGACTTGCTCGATTCCTGCCACGCGCTGATGAACTACGGCGTCGACCGCTACAAACGCCCCTACCCGATTTCCGCTGAAGAAGAACGGCGCCGGCAAAAGGACCGGGAAGAGCATTTGCAGAAACAGATCAACGATCTGTGGCGCACCATTCCAAAAGGTGCAGACAAATACAGCGACAAGGACAATGCGCGCTTCCCCGCCGAACCTCAGGAAAACATCCTGTACTTCATCGAAAAACACGCACCACTACTGGAGCCCTGGCAGCGTGAAGTCGTGCGGATCGTGCGCAAGATTGCTCAATATTTTTATCCACAACGCCAGACCCAAGTGATGAACGAAGGCTGGGCCACGTTCTGGCATTACACATTGATGAATGACCTTTACGACGAAGGCCTGGTCACCGACGGCTTCATGATTGAGTTCCTGACGTCCCACACCAGCGTGGTCTTTCAACCGGGCTTCGACAGCCCTTACTACAGTGGAATCAACCCTTACACCCTCGGGTTTGCCATGTACCGGGACATCCGGCGCATGTGCGAAGAACCCACCGAGGAAGATCGCCGCTGGTTCCCGGAAATCGCCGGCACCGACTGGCTGTCGGCTATCAAGTTCGCCATGAGCAGCTTCAAGGATGAGAGCTTCATCCTGCAGTACCTGTCACCGAAAGTGATCCGCGACCTGAAGTTGTTCAGTATTCTCGATGACGACCAAAAGGACGACCTGCTGGTGCCAGCGATCCACGATGAAGATGGCTATCGCATCATCCGTGAAACCCTCGCAGCGCAATACAACCTGGGCAATCGCGAGCCTAACGTGCAGATTTACAGCATTGACCGGCGTGGCGACCGCTCTCTGACCCTGCGGCACCAGCAACATGATCGCAAGCCGCTGGGCGAGTCCACCGAGGAAGTACTCAAGCACCTGCACCGTCTGTGGGGTTTCGATATTCACCTGGAAACCCTGCAAGGGGATCAGGTGATGAAAATCCATCATGTGCCACCCAGAAATGAGCACAGCGAAGGAGAGTATGGGCGGCTGGACCTGGCCGTCATTCATCTTTGAGCGAGTCAGGACCTCCGAAAGTTCGACGCAACGGTTATTCTGTCGAGCTAACGGAGGTTTTTTATGCAGATTTATAAAGTCGGCGGTGCGGTACGTGATCGCCTGCTGGGCAAACCTGTTACCGATATCGACTGGGTTGTGGTGGGTGCCACAACCGAAGAAATGCTCGCCAAGGGTTTTCGCCCGGTGGGCGCGGACTTCCCGGTATTTCTTCACCCAAAAAGCGGTGAGGAATACGCCCTTGCTCGCACTGAACGCAAAAGCGGACGCGGCTATGGCGGCTTTACCTTTCAAGCCAGTCCCGAGGTCACCCTCGAAGAAGACCTGATTCGCCGCGACCTGACGATCAATGCCATGGCCGAAGACGATCAGCAGAATTTGACCGATCCTTACCATGGCCAGCGCGATCTTGAAGCTCGCCTGCTCCGCCACGTTTCCCCTGCGTTCGCCGAAGATCCACTCCGTGTCCTGCGCGTTGCCCGCTTTGCTGCGCGTTATGCGGCGCTGGGTTTTACCGTCGCGCCAGAGACTATGGAGTTGATGCGCCAGCTCAGCGAATCCGGCGAACTGGAAGCTTTGACCGCAGAACGCAGCTGGAAAGAAATCTCCCGCGCTTTGCTGGAGGATCAGCCGCAGGTGTTCATTGAAGTGCTGCGCGAGTGCGGCGCACTCAAAGTGCTGATGCCTGAAGTCGACGCGTTGTTCGGCGTTCCACAGCCAGAAGCTCACCACCCGGAAATCGACACCGGCCTGCACACCTTGAGCGTGCTTGAGCAATCGGCGCGGCACAAACAACCGCTAACCGTGCGCTGGGCGTGCCTGCTGCACGACTTGGGCAAAGGGCTGACACCCAAAGAGGATTGGCCCCGGCACATTGCCCACGAGCACAAGGGCCTGAAGCTGATCAAAGCGGTCAACGAACGCTTCAAGGCACCAAAGGATTGTCAGGAACTGGCGTTACTGGTCGGCGAATATCACACCCACGGCCATCGTGCGCTGGAGCTGAAGCCATCGACTTTGCTGGAGTTGCTGCAAAGTTTTGACGTTTACCGTCGACCGCAGCGGTTCGAGGAGTTTGTTGCCGCGTGCGAGATGGATGCCCGCGGACGCAAAGGGCTGGAGCAGAGAAGTTATCCACAGGCGGAATACTTGCGCGGTGCGGCGACGGCAGCTCGGAGCGTGGCGGTTCAGCCTTTGCTGGAGAAGGGATTCAAGGGGCCGGAGTTGGGCGAGGCGATCAAGCGTGAGCGACTCAAAGCGTTGAAAGCCTACAAAGAAGCGGCGTCTGCCTGAAAAGCATCGCGGGCAAGTCGAACGTCGCACCGCCGGCTCCTACAGGGATCACCTAAATCCTGTAGGAGCCGGCGGTGCGACGATTCGACTTGCTCGCGATGGCGTCTTTCGCCTCACAACAAATTCGAAGGGGTCAGCTGCTCACCGCGCCATTCAAAAGCCACCGGTGCCAACACCTGATCAATCTGCGCTTCACTCCACAAGGTCGCAAAGCTCTTTCCTACGCCCGGGTGCACACGATCCGGCGCTATCAGCGATAACGGCCACAACACAAAAGCATTCTTCAAGATCTCTGCCCGCGGCAGGATCAATCCATCGAAATTGCCCACCAGTTCACCAAACAACAGCACGTCGATATCCAGCGGTAGACCCTTGCGGTCCGGCGCATAACGACCATTGTCCGCCTCGATGAATTTCAATCGACGGTCCAGCTCCATCAGCGACAGATCGGTGTACGCCGACACCACGAAATTGAAAAACGGCCCGCTCTTGATGCCCACTGACTGACTTTCGAACACGGCCGAACAGCGAATATCCACCAAAAAAGCCGCCAAAGCCTCCAGACCCGCCTGCAAATGGGTTTCACGCTCGATATTGCTACCGAGTCCTAGGTACACCTGAGTCAGCGACATCCGCGCTCGATCTCCACACCCACACCACCCCTGGCAGCCGGAATGGCGCCAGGCTTGGTCAGCTTGAGACGCACCCAGGTGATCTTGAATTCGCTCATCAGCACCTCAACCAGACGCTCGGCAAAGGTCTCGACCAGTTGATACTGCGCCTGCTCGGCAAACGCCTGGATTCGCGATGAAACACTGGCGTAATCGAGCGCCAGGGTCAGGTCATCACCGGCTGCCGCCGGGCGATTGTCCCAGGCGAAGCTCAGATCAAGACGCAGACATTGCCGGATGCCTCGCTCCCAGTCATAGGCACCAATCACGGTGTCGACTTCCAGGCCCTCGATAAACACTCTGTCCAAGCACTCTTCTCCACTGCACGACAAGGGCGCAATGCGCCGTTAGAATCAGGGCGTCCTCGCCCGGAATAGTTAGCATGTTTTGGTTATTGGCGATCCTCGCCTACCTGCTTGGCTCTCTGTCCTTCGCCATTTTGCTCAGCCGCCTGACGGGTAATCCCGATCCGCGAATGAGTGGCTCGGGCAATGCCGGTGCCACCAACATGTTGCGCCTGGCCGGCAAGAAACTCGCCATCCTGACTTTGCTCGGCGACCTCTGCAAAGGCCTGCTGCCCGTGCTGATCGCCGGCCTTGCAGGCCTTTCGCTGCAAGAACAGGCCTGGATCGGCATCTGCGCCGTCATCGGCCATCTGTTTCCAGTGTACTTCCGCTTTCGCGGCGGCAAAGGTGTCGCCACCGCTGCCGGCATGCTGCTGGGGCTTTATCCGCCCGCGGCACTGCTGGCGGTCTGCGCCTGGCTGCTGACGTTCTACCTGACCCGCACCAGCTCTCTCGCGGCACTGATTGCCACACCGCTGACCCTGCCGCTGCTTGCCTGGCAGGAACCGGCGGCCTTGCTGCCCATGAGCGTACTCACCGGGCTGATTGTCTGGCGTCATCGCGGCAATCTACGCGACCTGTTTGCCGGGCGCGAACGGCATTTTTAAATACCGGACGTGAACGCGACTCATCACAGCGCCGACAATTGCTCCATCGGCCAACGCGCCTGCACGCTGATCGCCAGGCTTTCATGCTGGCCGGCCTGCAAGCGCTGGCATCCGGCAAACGCGATCATCGCGCCATTGTCGGTGCAGAACTCCGGACGGGCGTAGAACACATCGCCCTTCAAGTCGCCGAGCATTTTCTCCAGCGAGGTGCGCAGTGCTTTGTTGGCGCTGACGCCCCCAGCGATCACCAGACGCTTCATGCCCGCTTGCTTGAGGGCTCGCTTGCACTTGATGGTCAAAGTCTCCACCACGGCCTGCTGGAACGCCAGCGAGATGTCGCAACGGGCTTGCTCGCTGTCGTCCCCGGCGCTGACACTCTGCTGCCAGGTGTTCAAGGCGAAGGTTTTCAAGCCACTGAAACTGAATGCCAGACCCGGGCGGTCGCACATAGGACGCGGGAAAGTGAATCGTCCCGCAACACCTTGCTCGGCCAGGCGCGCAATTTCCGGACCGCCCGGATAATTGAGCCCCATCATCTTGGCCGTCTTGTCAAAAGCCTCACCGGCAGCATCGTCCAGGGTCTCACCCAACAGCGTGTACTGACCGATCCCGTCGACCTGAACCAGCTGCGTATGACCACCGGACACCAACAAAGCGACGAACGGAAATTCTGGCGGTTGCGTCTCCAGCATCGGCGCCAACAAATGGCCTTCCATATGGTGCACGCCCAAGGCCGGAATACCCCAGGCAAAGGCCAGCGCCTGGGCGCATGAAGCCCCCACCAGCAACGCACCGACCAGACCAGGACCCGCGGTATAGGCGATGGCGTCGATCTCGGTCGGCACACAGTCAGCTTCGGCCAACACCTGACGAATCAAGGGCAGCATCCGTTTGACGTGGTCGCGCGAGGCCAGCTCCGGCACCACGCCACCATAGGCGCGGTGCAGGTCGATCTGACTGAACAGTGCGTCGGCCAACAGCCCGCGTTCACTGTCATATAATGCGACACCGGTTTCGTCGCAGGAGGTTTCTAATCCCAGTACTAGCATGGGTTTGCGCCTTGTTTAGGCTGAATTCGAAGGCGCGCATAATAGTCGCCGCGTGATGCCCCGACCAGCGGTTTTCGATCAGAGGCTTTGCATTCCGAGCGATGAGGGGTTAACATCCGCAACCCTTAAAAACCGACGTCTTCAAGTGCTCTTTTGCCGCGAGGATGTTGACCCCGGTAATGAATGAAGGTAGCTCTGGATGCCAGCCGTCAAAGTAAAAGAGAACGAACCCTTCGACGTAGCTCTGCGTCGTTTCAAGCGCTCCTGCGAAAAAGCCGGTGTACTGGCTGAAGTTCGTAGCCGCGAATTTTACGAGAAGCCAACTTCTGAGCGTAAGCGCAAAGCAGCAGCCGCTGTTAAGCGTCACGCGAAGAAAGTTCAGCGCGAACAGCGCCGCGCCGTTCGTCTGTACTAATACACAGACGATCGTAGCAAGCTTCTGCCAAGCCCGGCCCTCAGCCGGGCTAATGGCATTTGCGTAAAACGCTTGATGCTTCACTGTCGACGCCGCAGACGCGACCGAGACAAATCTGCTTTACAGCGTCAGACCTGGCTCTTTTGCCAGCGGTGCACGTCTTTTCTGACGAGCCTTCCAAGGCTACTGACGAGCACACCCACTGATTCCTCTCACGACGATCAGCCCAAGGCACCTGCTTGTGTGCCCGCTTACTGAGCTTTCCGAGGCCAACGACTGGCCGCAGCGGATTCAGCGCAACACTTTCAAACAGTCGATAACTGATTGGTATTAACGTCAGTGGATTTTCGGCAGATACACTTCCCGACAGCGATTACGCAGACGACACCGGTCGAGCCGCACATTTTGCGCGCCTCAAACAACGACCCGCGTTCGGCCGTACTTCGTTTTGGGTCCATTTCAGCGCAGATGACGAGAACGCCATGGCCGGGCTAATTCCCCAGAGCTTCATTGACGACCTTCTGAACCGCACCGACATCGTCGATGTGGTCAGCTCGCGCCTGCAAATGAAAAAGGCCGGCAAGAACTACACCGCTTGCTGCCCGTTCCACAAAGAAAAAACCCCGTCTTTCAGCGTCAGCCCCGACAAACAGTTCTATTACTGCTTCGGTTGCGGTGCTGGCGGTAACGCCCTCGGCTTCATGATGGACCACGACAACCTGGACTTCGTCCAGGCCGTCGAAGAACTGGCCAAAGCCGCCGGCATGGAAATCCCCCGCGAAGAAAGCGGCCGACCGCACAAACCGCGGCAACCGACCGATTCGCCGCTGTACCCACTGCTCACCGCCGCCGCCGACTTTTACCGTCAGGCACTGAAAAGTCATCCATCACGCAAAGCGGCTGTGGATTACTTGAAAGGTCGCGGACTGACCGGCGAGATTGCCCGCGACTTCGGCCTCGGCTTTGCTCCGCCGGGCTGGGACAATCTGTTCAAGCACTTGAGCAGCGACACCCTGCAACAAAAAGCCATGGTCGATGCCGGCCTGCTGATCGAGAACGCCGAAACCGGCAAACGCTATGACCGCTTCCGCGATCGCGTGATGTTCCCGATTCGCGATAGCCGCGGGCGCATCATCGCCTTCGGCGGCCGGGTACTGGGCGACGACAAGCCTAAATACCTGAACTCACCGGAAACCCCGGTATTCCATAAAGGCCAGGAACTCTACGGCCTTTATGAAGCACGTAAAAACAACCGCAACCTCGACGAAATCATCGTCGTCGAAGGCTATATGGACGTCATTGCCCTCGCCCAGCAAGGCTTGCGCAATGCCGTGGCGACCTTGGGCACCGCCACCAGCGAAGAGCACTTGAAGCGACTGTTTCGTGTCGTGCCCAACGTGCTGTTCTGTTTCGACGGCGACCAGGCAGGCCGCAATGCCGCCTGGCGGGCACTGGAAGCGACGCTGCCCTGCCTGCAAGACGGCCGGCGCGCACGCTTTCTGTTCCTGCCGGAAGGCGAAGACCCGGATACGCTGGTCCGCTCCGAAGGCACAGATGCTTTCCGTGCGCGGATCAACCAGCACGCCCAGCCATTGGCGGATTATTTCTTCCAGCAGTTGACCGAAGAGTCGGACCCGCGTTCGCTCGAAGGCAAGGCCCACATGGCCACCCTCGCTGCACCGCTGATCGATAAAGTTCCGGGCGCGAACCTGCGCATCCTGATGCGCCAGCGCCTGACCGAAATCACTGGCCTTAGCGGTGAAGCAGTCAGCCAACTGGTGCAAAGCGCCCCTCAGGACGCTCCACCGACTTACGATCCAGGCATCGATTACGACGCCATGCCCGATTACAGCGACTACCATCAGCCGCAGTCACAAGAGATGTATGTGCTGCAGCAGGAATGGACGCCGAAGAAACCCGGCGCTGGCGGCAAGAAGTGGGACAAGAAGCCGTGGGACAAGAATGGCAAGCGCGGTGGCGATCGTGATCAACCGAGCGCTCCGCGCACACCGATTGCCGTAGAAGCGCCCACGCTGATCGCACTGCGCACCCTCATTCATCATCCGGATCTGGCTGGCCGGGTAGAAACCGCCAACCACTTTGCCAATGAGAGCAATACCTACGCACAACTGCTCGTCGCCCTGATCGAGGCCGTGCAAAAAAATCCTAAGCTAAACTCAATTCAGCTAATGGCGCGCTGGCACGGGACCGAACAGGGACGTTTGCTCAAGGCATTGGCAGAAAAGGAATGGCTGATTGCAGGCGACAACCTTGAACAACAGTTTTTAGACACCATTACTAGGTTATCGGCAGCTCAACACACGGATAGCCTGGAAGCACTTATCAGGAAAGCCAGACAGCCGGGATTGACCCCGGAGGAAGCAAATCAGATCGCAAATCAGATGCGCGACCTATTAAAACGCAATATGGCTGTATCAAACCCGACCTCAACTGGCGCGTGAGGTCATAGCTCAGGTATAATCCTCGGCTTGTTTTTTGCCCGCCAAGACCTTCAGTGGATAGGGTGTTATGTCCGGAAAAGCGCAACAGCAGTCTCGTATCAAAGAGTTGATCACACTTGGTCGTGAGCAGGGTTACCTGACTTACGCGGAGGTCAACGACCACCTGCCGGAGGATATTTCAGATCCGGAACAGGTGGAAGACATCATCCGCATGATCAACGACATGGGGATCAACGTATTCGAGGTTGCGCCAGATAAGGATTCCCTTATGCTGGCCGACGCCGATACCGACGAAGCCGCGGCCGAAGAGGCAGCAGCAGCGTTGGCAGCGGTCGAGACCGACATTGGTCGCACCACCGACCCAGTGCGCATGTACATGCGTGAAATGGGTACGGTAGAGCTCCTCACACGTGAAGGCGAAATCGAAATCGCCAAACGTATTGAAGAGGGCATCCGCGAAGTGATGGGCGCAATTGCGCACTTCCCTGGCACGGTTGATCATATTCTCTCCGAATACACTCGCGTCACCACCGAAGGTGGTCGCCTGTCCGACGTCCTGAGCGGTTATATCGACCCGGACGACGGCATTGCGCCGCCTGCTGCAGAAGTGCCACCGCCGATCGATCCGAAAGCCGCGCCAGCTGCCGACGACACCGATGACGATGACGCCGAAGCAACGGATGACGAAGAAGAAGCCGAAAGCGGCCCGGATCCGGTCATCGCAGCACAGCGTTTTGGCGCTGTCTCCGATCAGATGGAAATCACCCGCAAGGCGCTGAAAAAGCACGGTCGTGGCAATAAGCTGGCAATCGCCGAGCTGTTGGCCCTGGCTGAGCTGTTCATGCCGATCAAACTGGTTCCGAAGCAATTCGAAGGCCTGGTCGAGCGTGTTCGCAGTGCCCTGGATCGTCTGCGTCAGCAAGAGCGCGCGATCATGCAACTTTGCGTTCGTGATGCACGCATGCCGCGTGCCGACTTCCTGCGCCAGTTCCCGGGCAACGAAGTTGACGAAAGCTGGTCCGATGCACTGGCCAAAGGCAAAAGCAAATACGCTGAAGCCATTGGTCGCCTGCAACCGGACATCATTCGTTGCCAGCAGAAGCTGACCGCGCTGCAAACCGAAACCGGTTTGACGATCGCCGAGATCAAGGACATCAACCGTCGTATGTCGATCGGTGAGGCCAAGGCCCGCCGCGCGAAGAAAGAGATGGTCGAAGCGAACTTGCGTCTGGTGATCTCCATCGCCAAGAAGTACACCAACCGTGGCCTGCAATTCCTCGATCTGATCCAGGAAGGCAACATTGGCTTGATGAAAGCGGTAGACAAGTTCGAATACCGCCGCGGCTACAAATTCTCGACTTATGCCACCTGGTGGATCCGTCAGGCGATCACTCGCTCGATTGCCGACCAGGCCCGCACCATCCGTATTCCGGTGCACATGATCGAGACGATCAACAAGCTCAACCGTATTTCCCGGCAGATGTTGCAGGAAATGGGTCGCGAACCGACCCCGGAAGAACTGGGCGAACGCATGGAAATGCCTGAGGACAAGATCCGCAAGGTATTGAAGATCGCTAAAGAGCCGATCTCCATGGAAACCCCGATCGGTGATGACGAAGACTCCCATCTGGGTGACTTCATCGAAGACTCGACCATGCAGTCGCCAATCGATGTCGCCACCGTTGAGAGCCTTAAAGAAGCAACTCGCGAAGTACTGTCCGGCCTCACTGCCCGTGAAGCCAAGGTTCTGCGCATGCGCTTCGGTATCGACATGAATACCGACCACACCCTTGAGGAGGTTGGTAAACAGTTCGACGTGACCCGTGAACGGATTCGTCAGATCGAAGCCAAGGCACTGCGCAAGCTGCGCCACCCGACGAGAAGCGAGCATTTGCGCTCCTTCCTCGACGAGTAACAACAAAACCCCCGGCCCAGGCCGGGGGTTTTGCTTTATGCAGATTAAATCCCCCGCACCTCCCCCCTGCCGTTTTGCCCGTCTACACTCGAAACATTCCCCCGAGCCATAACGAGACCGTTATGCCCAGACTGCCGACCGTGCTTTTTTTGCTGTCGCTGATGACCTGGACTGCAACGGCTGGCGCGCTGACTCTGACCGACGACGAACGTAGCTGGCTGGCCGCACACCCGAATTTACGCCTGGGCGTGGACGCGTCTTGGCCGCCATTTGAGTTCCGCGACGAACAGGGCCGTTATCAAGGCCTGGCAGCGGACTACATCAACGTGATCCGCCAACGGCTGGCCATCAAGCTCACGCCCATCGAACCGGTCAGTTGGACGGTCGTCCTTGAACAGGCCAAGCAAGGCAAGCTAGACGTTTTACCGGGCATCATGTCGACCCCCGAGCGCCAGACGTACCTGTCGTTTACTCGCCCCTACCTCGACTTTCCGATTGTCATCCTGGCCCATGTCGGCGGCGCCCAACCGCACAAAATCAAAGACCTGTACGGGCTGAAGATCGCCGTGGTGGAAAACTATGCACCCCATGAGCTGTTGCGCACACACCACCCCGACCTGAATCTGGTGCCGATGGCCAATGTGAGCTCGGCATTACAGGCACTGGCCACCGATGAAGTGGACGCCGTCGTCGGCGATCTCGCTTCCAGCGTCTGGAGCCTTCGCCAACTCAAGCTCGAAGGGCTGTATGTCAGCGGCGAAACCCCCTATCGCTTTCAACTGGCAATGGCCGTGCCCCCCAAGAACAAGGTGCTGGTCGGCATACTGGACAAAGTGCTGGCGGACATGAGCCCGAGTGAAATCAGCGCCATTCAGGAACACTGGGTGGGAAATGTCCTGGATAACCGAACCTTCTGGTCGGATCTGTTGGTTTATGGCCTGCCGGGGCTACTGTTTCTGATGGTCATGCTGGCCGTGGTTATACGGATCAACCGACGATTGAGTTCTGAAATTGCCCGCCGGGTCGACCTCGAGCAAGAACTGCGCAGCAGCGAATACCACTATCGCGGACTGGTCGAGAGCCTGTCGGCCATCGCCTGGGAAGCACGGATGGACGATTACACCTACAGCTACGTATCGCCGCACGCCGAAGACTTGCTTGGATATCCGCTGTCCCATTGGCTCATTCCGGGCTTCTGGCGCAACATCATCCACCCTGCGGACCTGACTCGCGCCCAAACCTACTGCGATCACGAAGTACTGGCCGGGCGCGATCACAGCATCGATTACCGCGTCATAACCGCCGATGGCCGCTGCTTGTGGGTACGCGACATCGTCAGCCTGATCGAACATGGTCATGAGCCGGTGTTGCGCGGGTTGATGATTGACATCAGTGAAGCCAAGCGTACTGAAGAGGCATTGCGCCTCTCCGAGCAAAAATTCGCCTCGGTCTTCCAGCAAAACCCGGACATTCTGGCGATCGCGCGACTGTCCGACGGTTGCCTGCTGGAAGTGAACAAAGCGTTCGTAGAGCAAATCGGCCTCAGGCCCGAAGAAGTCATCGGCCAGACCGCCACTGACCTGAATATCTGGGGTATCCCCGGCGTTGGGCCGGGGCTGTTGCAAAGACTGCAGTCCGGCAGCATCCGCAACCTGGAGATGCCTTTTCGCCGCAGCAACGGCCAGGTGTTTACCGGCCTGATTTCCGCCGAGCCTTTCAATCTCGACACGACCCCTGCCCTCGTGGTGGTGGTGCGTGATATCAGCAAGCTAAAAGAAACCCAGCAACAACTGCAAACCTCTGAAGAGAAATTCGCCAAGGCGTTCCACGCCTCCCCGGACGGTTTGTTGTTGTCGCGGCAGAGCGACGGGTTGCTGCTGGAGGTCAATGAAGGTTTCAGCCGCATTACTGGCTTCAACAGCGCTATGTCCGTTGATCGTTCCACCCTGGAGCTGGGGATATGGGTCAACCTCAACGAACGCAAACAGATGCTCGAGCTGCTGCACAGGGATGGCTTCGTCCGCGATTTCAGTTGCCACATCCGCCGCAGCGATGGACAGGTCCGACTGTGCGAGGTGTCGAGCCGCCCATTGCCGATCGGCGATGACGACTGCATGTTGACCATTGCCCGGGACATCACCGAGCGGCACCTGATGCAGGAGAAGCTACAACAGGCCGCCACCGTGTTCGAAAGCACGGCCGAGGGCGTTCTGATCACCGACACCCATCAGCACATCAGTGCGGTCAACCGCGCGTTTACCGAAATTACCGGCTACTGCGAGAGCGAAGCATTGGGCCATACCCCGCGCCTGCTCGCTTCGGGCCTTCACGACAGCGCGTTTTACGCGGCAATGTGGCACCAACTGACGGCCGAAGGACATTGGCAAGGCGAGATCTCCAACCGCCGCAAGAATGGCGAGCTCTACCCCAGCTGGCTGACCATCAGCGCGGTACGTAACCGGGATAAGTTCATCACCCACTTCGTGGCAGTGTTCGCGGACATTTCCAGCCTCAAACACGCCCAGGCCAAACTCGACTACCAGGCGCACCACGACCCGCTGACCGGTCTGCCAAACCGCACACTGTTCGAGAGCCGACTGCTGACCGCGCTCAACACCCAACAGGAAAATGGGGGCCAGGGTGCCGTGCTGTTCCTCGACCTGGACCGCTTCAAACACATCAATGACAGCCTCGGCCATCCGGTCGGCGACCTGCTGCTCAAAGGCATCGCCGTGCGCCTCAAAGAACAGTTGCGCGATATCGACACCGTTGCGCGCCTGGGCGGTGACGAATTCATCATCCTGCTACCGGGCCTGCAACAGAATAGCGATGCCGACAACATCGCGACCAAGCTGCTCAATTGTTTCGCCGCGCCGTTCCAGGCGGGTGATCACGAGTTTTTTATCAGCGCCAGTATCGGCACCAGCCTGTACCCCAAGGATGGTTGCGATGTCGCCACACTGGTCAAAAACGCCGACGCCGCGATGTACCGCTCCAAGGCCAAGGGGCGCAACAGGATTGAACGCTACACCCGTGACCTCACGGCCCAGGCCAGCGAACGCGTGGCGCTGGAATATGAATTGCGGCGCGCCATCGAGCGCAACGAGCTGACGCTGCACTACCAACCGAAAATCAGCCTTGATGACCATCGACTGGTCGGTGCCGAAGCACTGATTCGTTGGAATCACCCGACCTTCGGCACCGTGCCGCCTGAACACTTCATTCCCTTGGCCGAAGAAAACGGCATGATTCTGCAAATCGGTGACTGGGTACTTGAGACCGCCTGCCACCAGATGTATCAGTGGAATCAGGTATATGAGTGCCTCGGCCCGCTCTCGGTCAACCTCGCAGGGGCCCAACTGCGCCAACCCAACCTGCTGGGACGGATCGAGCAACTGCTCAAGGATAGCCACCTCCAACCCAACTTTTTGCAACTGGAGATTACCGAAAGCTTCATCATGAGCCAGGCCGAAGAAGCGCTGGCGGTGCTGCATCAACTCAAACAGTTGGGTGTGCAATTAGCCATCGATGACTTCGGTACCGGCTACTCGTCCTTGAGCTACCTCAAGCGACTGCCACTGGATATTCTCAAGATCGATCAGTCGTTCGTCCGCGGCCTGCCTGACGATCCGCATGATGCGGCCATTGTTCGAGCGATCATCGCGCTGGGCCGCAGCATGCAATTTACTGTCATTGCCGAGGGCGTTGAGACCCAGGCCCAACAGGAATTCCTCGCCGCAGAAGGCTGCGAACAGATCCAGGGCTACATCGTGAGCCCACCTCTTCCCGCCGAAGAATTCGCCGCGACATTTCTTCGTATAGCCTTATCGGATTTTTCGGATAGCACAGCAGAGAAACCGTAGCTATAATCCGCGGCCTACTGAGGGCCTATAGCTCAGTTGGTTAGAGCAGAGGACTCATAATCCTTTGGTCCACGGTTCAAGTCCGTGTGGGCCCACCAAACAAAAAAGCCGCGCTAATGCGCGGCTTTTTCGTATGCGACGAGCTGGTTTTTTTGAGCTGTATGTCGCAGCTATCAGATGACGCCCGCGAGGGTTGTAGGCAACATCTGAGAATCGTGTGATGGGTGCATTTGGGCACTTTGCTGCCTTGTTGGGCTTTTGTTCGACGGGATACTCTCCGGACGTCACTGCCAATGCAGTGATCGGGCTTGGAAACCCGTCGAACCTTAGCGCAACAGCACACCACCACAACGGCAGGCGTTTTTACGACTGCAATCCTGTGCTATGGCAGCTGTGCGTGGGACGCCTCGGGGCGTGCCGGTTCCTTGGTTCCCGGTTTTCCAACCTGCGTACAGCTGCCACCCATTCGCTTGGAAACGAATGTGGCGGCTTCTCGAACCCAGGAATAAGACTATGACCAAAACAGATCCGTCTACGACTTCAGAACTAAAAACCATCGGTTTCACCCCGCTCATCTACTGCTCGGATCAGGCGTTGTTCAACGTCCGCGCCGGCGCCCCCATCGTCGATGCATTGTCACAAGCCTCCGATCTGCTATTTCTCGCCAAATCATTTGCCGAGGATGCCGCCTACGCAAAAGATACCGACCGCCATGCTTGGGCCGCGCATTATCTGACGGCGATGGGTAAGGCGGTGATTGATGATGTGGTGAAGGTGCTAACGCCGCGACCTGCTCGGACCGCGACGGAATCCGAGTAACAGCACTCAACAGAATTGCGCCTCGATCATTCGGGGCCTTCAGTTCCTCGTCACGAGCTTTGTGACGCATTCGCCGATACGCGACCTGGCACTCACTACCGGCCAATCACTATCAACGTTGTGTATGGTCGCGCCTCATCGTCGAAGGGCACGTTCGACTCAATCGAGACAACAGGAATTTGCAGATGAAAAAAGCCATTTCTACCAGCCTGTTCACAGCACTGATTGTTGCAGGCTGCCCTGCGATTGCCCAAGCGAAAGCCAGTGTCGCCGATGTTTTTAATGGAAAAATGTTGGGCACCAACCTACGTCACTTCGAATCAGTTGCCGGCGTCGCACGTGAGAGTTCGGGCCAAGAGATCAGATCAGCCGAAACACCAGGGCGACGACAATAAAGGTCACCAGAGCAAGACCAGCACCAAGCCCAAACGGCAGCAGGGTCGCTTGGGTAGCGGTGGGGGCCGGGCTACGCATTTCTTCGGCCAAGGCGGCTACATCACGGTGCAACTGCTCAATACTGGTTTGAGTAGTGGGTGGTGTGGACATACTGCGTATTCCTGTGGAGATCACGGTTCGCACCTTATGCGCTAGCCACTGTTGGATAAGGTGGGCTGGTCCAAAGCAAAACTCAAGTGCAGCCGATGATTCAGCCGTCACTTGGGCAATGCCTATGCAATCACATAACCCCCAGTTCGAATTTCGACCACAAGCGTCCCGCCGAACGAGCCTGTAACATGTTCAGCCATTGATCCGTGCCACTGGAGCCACCCCTTGCCTGATACACGCCCGCCCGTGCTTGATGAAATCGACCGCCAATTGATCGCAGCTTTGCAGATCAACGCCCGCGAGAGCGTGGCCATGCTGGCCCGGCAATTGGGCATCGCTCGTACGACCGTCACCTCGCGTCTGGCGCGACTGGAAAAGTCCAGGGTCATCACCGGTTATGGTGTGCGCCTGGGGCAACGTGTGGTGGATGGCGGGTTACAGGCGTATGTCGGGATCACGGTTCAACCGCGTTCTGGCAAAGACGTGCTGCGCCGGCTCAGTGCGATGGCGCAGGTTCAGCAGTTGTGTGCAGTGAGTGGCGAATTTGATTATGTGGCTTGGCTGCGTACTGACTCGCCAGAGCAGCTGGATCAGTTGCTGGATCAGATTGGCAGTGTGGATGGAGTGGAGAAGACGACGACCTCGATCATCTTGAGTAGCAAGATTGATCGGGGGCAGCCGGTTTAACATTCTGACTGGATGCACATTAGTGACTGATAGGGCCTCTTCGCGAGCAGGTTCACTCCCACAGGGATCGGGTTTCGTCAGATTTAATCAATGTATCGTCACATTGGTTGGTTAATTTGCAGAACGACGACACATTGCGTCTTATTAACGTGTTCTACGCTCACTAGAATGGCTGCCATCTTTTCCTATACTCAGACGCGCATCCCGCGTCGGGTCGCCAGCAAGGTCAGCCATGAACAAGAACAATCGCCATCCTGCAGACGGTAAGAAACCAGTCACCATTTTCGGCCCGGACTTTCCTTTCGCCTTCGACGACTGGATCGAACACCCGGCTGGCCTGGGCAGCATTCCTGCGCACAACCACGGTGCCGAAGTAGCGATTGTCGGCGCTGGCATCGCAGGCCTGGTGGCGGCTTACGAACTGATGAAACTGGGCTTGAAACCGGTCGTCTATGAAGCCTCGAAAATGGGCGGTCGCCTGCGCTCTCAGGCGTTCAATGGCGCTGAAGGCATCATCGCCGAGCTCGGCGGCATGCGCTTTCCGGTCTCGTCCACCGCGTTCTACCACTACGTCGACAAACTTGGCCTTGAGACTAAACCCTTCCCGAACCCGCTGACCCCCGCGTCGGGCAGCACCGTGATCGATCTGGAAGGTAAAACCCATTACGCACAGAAACTGGCGGATCTTCCTGCGTTGTTCCAGGAAGTGGCTGACGCCTGGGCCGATGCTCTGGAAGCCGGCTCGCAGTTCTCCGATATCCAGCAAGCGATCCGCGACCGCGACGTACCCCGCCTCAAGGAGCTGTGGAACACCCTCGTGCCGCTGTGGGACGACCGCACCTTCTACGACTTCGTCGCCACCTCCAAAGCCTTCGCCAAGCTATCGTTTCATCACCGCGAAGTGTTTGGACAAGTCGGTTTCGGCACCGGCGGCTGGGACTCGGACTTCCCTAACTCGATGCTGGAAATCTTCCGCGTGGTTATGACCAACTGCGACGATCACCAGCACTTGGTGGTCGGTGGTGTGGAACAAGTGCCACAGGGTATCTGGCGTCATGTACCGGAACGTTGCGTGCATTGGCCTGAAGGCACCAGCCTCAGCTCGCTGCACAATGGCGCGCCGCGTACCGGGGTGAAAAAGATCGCCCATGCCGAAGGCGGCCGTTTTGCCGTTACCGACAACTGGGGCGATACCCGTGAGTACGCTGCGGTGTTGACCACCTGCCAGAGTTGGCTGCTGACTACCCAGATCGAGTGCGACGAAACCCTGTTCTCGCAAAAAATGTGGATGGCCCTCGACCGCACCCGCTACATGCAATCGTCGAAGACCTTCGTGATGGTCGACCGCCCATTCTGGAAGGACAAGGACCCGGAAACCGGCCGCGACCTGATGAGCATGACCCTCACCGACCGTTTGACCCGTGGCACCTACCTGTTCGACAACGGCGACGACAAGCCGGGGGTGATTTGCCTGTCGTACTCGTGGATGAGCGACGCGCTGAAAATGCTCCCGCAGCCGGTGGAAAAACGCGTGAAACTGGCGCTGGACGCATTGAAGAAGATCTACCCGAAAGTCGACATCGCCGCACGTATCATCGGCGATCCGATCACCGTATCGTGGGAAGCGGACCCGCATTTCCTCGGTGCCTTCAAAGGCGCCCTGCCCGGCCACTACCGCTACAACCAGCGCATGTACGCGCACTTCATGCAGGACGAGATGCCAGCCGAACAACGCGGGATTTTCATCGCCGGCGACGACGTTTCATGGACCCCAGCCTGGGTGGAAGGCGCGGTGCAGACTTCGCTCAATGCGGTGTGGGGGATCATGAAACACTTCGGCGGTGAAACTCACGCCGAGAACCCGGGTCCAGGTGATGTGTTCAACGAGATCGGTCCGATCGCCCTGCCCGAGTAAGAGGAATCCGAAATGCGCGTAGCCCTTTACCAATGTCCACCGCTGCCCCTGGATGTCGCCGGCAATCTGCAACGCCTACAGCAATTGGCCCAGGAAGCGAAAGGCGCCGATTTGCTGGTGGTGCCGGAGATGTTCCTGACCGGCTACAACATCGGCGTCGATGCCGTCAGGGTCCTCGCGGAGGTGCACAACGGTGAGTCGGCGCAGCAGATTGCGCGCATTGCCAAAGCAGCCGGGATTGCCATTTTGTATGGCTACCCGGAGCGCTCCGAGGATGGGCAGATCTACAACGCGGTGCAGTTGATCGACGCTCAGGGCAAGCGGTTGTGCAACTACCGCAAGACTCACCTGTTCGGCGACCTCGATCACTCGATGTTCAGCGCTGGCGAGGATAACTTTCCGCTGGTGGAACTCAACGGCTGGAAGCTGGGTTTCCTGATTTGCTACGACCTGGAGTTCCCGGAAAACGCCCGGCGCTTGGCCCTGGCCGGTGCCGAGCTGATCCTGGTGCCGACGGCGAACATGATTCCCTATGACTTCATCGCTGACGTCACCGTCCGCGCCCGCGCCTTCGAAAACCAATGTTATGTGGCCTATGCCAACTACTGCGGCCATGAAGACGAGATCCACTACTGCGGCCAGAGCAGCATCGCCGCGCCGGATGGCAGTCGCATCGCCCAGGCCGGCCTGGATGAAGCGCTGATTGTCGGCGAGTTGGATCGCCAGTTGATGGTCGACTCACGCGCTGCCAATCGCTACTTCGTTGATCGCCGTCCCGAGCTTTACAGCGACCTTAACAAGCGCTGATCCTCTGTAATCCGCTAGCATTAGCGCTTCTCTGTTCTGGAAGTGCTCATGCCTGCGCTGAATCACCCTCGCCCCTACACTGAAACCCTGGCCAACGGCTTGCGGGTGACGCTTCGTCATGCCCCGAATTTGAAGCGCTGCGCGGCGGTGCTGCGGGTCGCGGCAGGCAGTCACGATGTGCCGCTGGCCTGGCCCGGTCTGGCGCACTTTCTTGAGCATTTGCTGTTTCTTGGCACCGAGCGTTTTCCTGCGGGCCAGGGACTGATGGCCTACGTTCAGGGTCATGGCGGTCAGGTCAACGCGCGGACCAATGAGCGGACGACTGACTTCTTTTTCGAGCTGCCGACTCAGGCGTTTGCCGGAGGGCTGGAGCGACTGTCAGACATGCTCGCTCATCCACGTATGAATCCGGACGAGCAGTTGCGGGAACGAGAAGTGCTGCACGCGGAATTCGTCGCCTGGTCACAGGATGCCGCGGCGCAACAGCAATTAGCGCTGTTCGATGGGCTTTCGCCGACTCATCCCTTGCGCGGGTTTCATGCCGGCAACCGCGACAGCCTGCCGGTGCCGCTGCCTGAGTTTCAGCAAGCGTTGCAGGATTTCCATCAGCGGTATTATCAGACCGGGCAGATGACACTCAGCCTGGCCGGACCGCAGAGTCTCGATAAGTTACGTGAGATGGCTCAGCGTTTTGGTGCCCAGATTCCCGTCGGGCAACGAGTCCCGCAACAATCGCCTGCTGCGCTGATGAACGCCTCGGAAAAAACTTATCAACAGACTCGCGAACATCGGCTGGATCTTCTGTTCGCGTTCGAAGCGTTGTCTGAGTCATCACATGAAGCGCTGGCGTTTCTATGCCATTGGTTGAACACCGCGAAACCTGGCGGCCTGATGGCGAAGCTGCGTGAACAGGGTCTGGCTGACAGCCTGAAAGCCGCGCCGCTCTACCAGTTCGCTGGGCAAGCCTTGCTGCACATCGAATTCACCACCACACAACCGGGGAGCGTGATCCGCGAGAGGTTGCTCGACTGGCTGGGCTTCTTTGCCTCCCAACAAGACTTGGCCGGCTTGCGCGAAGAATACATCGCCCTGCTTGAACGCCAGCAGCAAGTCAGCGGCCCCTTGCAACTGGCCCAACGAGACAGCGAGCAACTGGGAATAGGGCTATCCGAGCAAGGCGTTGCAGCCCTTAATGACCTCCTGAACAAAATCGGAGCTGTGGATAACTTCAATGGTGAATGGCAACTGCCATCGCCTAACCCTTTTTTGCGCGCTGAAGCACCCGCTGCCAATGCCGGGCTGATTCGCGGCCAAACCAGCAAACACCGTGGTCTGCGCACGTTTGCCCAGGACCGCTCGCGCAGTCGTCGCGAAAACTCCCCGATGCAGTTCAGTCAGGCCTTGCCGGACAACACTGATGAAGGAGCGATTTATCTGCGCTGGCGACTCGACTTCAAACCTCACGCCAGCCTTCAGTCGACCCTGGAAAACCAGTTGCAGTCATTGCGCGAAGATGCGCGTCAGGCCGGCGTCGACTTTTCCTTCAGTGCCTCAGGCAATGAATGGCTGCTGAAGATGACGGGGCTACAGGCACCGATGCCAGCCGTCCTCGAGCACGCGCTGAAAGAGCTGACCACACCCGGAGCCGGTTTCTCACAGGATGAACTGCCAAGCGTTGCGTTGATGCCGATCAAACAACTGCTGAAGGCGCTGCCTGATCAGTGCCTTGAACCCGCCGTTGTCTCAGGGGACTTGCAGCAACTTTGGTCGAGCGCGCGCTGGGAAGGCCTGGCCGTTGGCTTGTCGTCACAGACACAAGCAGTAATGGGATTGGCGCTGAGCCGCGTGCCCGGCGTTGCGGATCAACAATCGTCGCAGCCCTCGATCAACTCGCAGCGCCTGTGGAGCACTGTCGATACCGATTCCAGCGAACACGCGCTACTGCTGTTCTGTCCCATCGCCACGCCGGACATCGCCGATGAAGCCGCTTGGCGCTTGCTCGCGCACCTGTGCCAGACACCGTTCTACCAGCGCCTGCGGGTGGACTTACAACTGGGCTATGCCGTGTTCAGCGCATTGCGTCAGATCCATGGGCAGACCGGGATTCTGTTCGGCGTGCAATCACCGAGCGTTGCACCTGCCGGTCTGCTGGAACACATCGAACACTTTTTGAGTGAGTTGCCAGGAATAATCGAAGGCATCGACGAGGCCACCTTCATCAATCAGCGTCAGTCCTTGGTTGATCAATTCGACCGGAACGCCCTGCCCGTCCATCAGGCAGCCGAATTGCTCTGGCAGGGCAAACTGGCTGGCCACTCGTCGGATTATCTGGAGCGTCTACCTGAAACAATTCTGATGATCGATCGCGAAGCATTACTGGCCGCCGGGCAGCGATTGAATCAAGCAGTCGGTGGCTGGCGCTGCCTGGCCAGCGGTTCTGCCCCGAGTGCGGTTTGGCAAGTGACAAAATGATCATTACAGGCGCTGCAATTAGCTTTCTCAAAGTTTCACGGGCAACCGCACTGTAATTTTGAGTAACATAGCAACCTAACTATCTGAACATCTCCGCCTGGAGGTGGACTATATGTATAGGTCTCAACTGTCTCATCACCTGAAGGAGCGCTCCCATGTCCTGGTCCAAACCTGCTTACACCGACCTGCGTATCGGTTTTGAAGTCACCATGTACTTCGCAAGCCGCTAATCTTTTTGTATCGCAGTGCTACGCCTCGGCTCGCCGAGGCGTTTTTATTTTCAGGTTTCGAATGATGGAGCTGCCATGTTTGTCCAGATTCTAGGTTCCGCCGCCGGCGGCGGTTTCCCACAGTGGAATTGCAATTGCGTGAACTGTGCCGGTTTTCGCGATGGCAGCCTGAACGCCAAGGCGCGGACCCAGTCGTCCATCGCGATCTCAGATAACGGTGTGAACTGGGTGCTGTGCAACGCTTCGCCAGACATCCGCGCCCAGCTTCAAAGCTTTGCCCCGATGCAACCGGGCCGCGCCCTGCGCGATACCGGCATCAGCGCGATCATCCTGATGGACAGTCAGATCGATCACACCACTGGCCTGCTCAGCCTGCGCGAAGGTTGCCCGCACCAGGTCTGGTGCACCGACATGGTCCATGAAGACTTGAGCACCGGCTTCCCGCTGTTCACCATGCTCACCCACTGGAATGGCGGGCTGGACTGGAACCGGATCGAACTTGATCACAGCTTCACCATTGCTGCCTGCCCGAGCCTGCGTTTCACCCCGCTGCCGCTGCGTAGCGCCGCACCACCCTATTCACCGCACCGCTTCGACCCTCACCCCGGCGACAACATCGGCCTGATCGTCGAAGACCTGAACACCGGCGGCAAACTGTTCTACGCGCCGGGGCTGGGCAAGGTCGACGCGCCGCTGCTGGAAATCATGGCCGGCAGCGATTGCCTGCTGGTGGACGGCACGATGTGGGACGACGATGAAATGCAGCGCCGTGGCGTCGGCACCCGTACCGGCCGGGAAATGGGCCACCTTGCGCAGAATGGCCCGGGCGGGATGTTGGAAGTGCTGGAGCAACTGCCGAAACAGCGCAAGGTGCTTATCCACATCAACAACACCAATCCGATTCTTGATGAGGATTCGCCGGAGCGTGCCGAGCTGGTTCGGCGGGATGTTGAAGTGGCGTATGACGGCATGAGTATTGTGTTGTAGGACATCGAGACCGCTGCGCGGTCTATCGCCAGCAGGCTGGCTCCCACAGGGGAATGCGATCAACTGTGGGAGCCAGCCTGCTGGCGATGAGGCCGGTCCTGACACCAAAGAATCCACCGGTCGTACCCGGAGAACCGAAATGACTGACACCGCCATGTCCCCCGCCGAATTCGAAGCCGCCCTGCGCGCCAAAGGCGCCTATTACCACATCCATCACCCCTACCATGTGGCGATGTATGAAGGCCGGGCGACCCGCGAACAGATCCAGGGCTGGGTCGCCAACCGCTTCTACTATCAGGTGAACATTCCCCTGAAAGATGCCGCGATCCTCGCCAACTGCCCGGACCGCGAGATCCGTCGCGAGTGGATCCAGCGCCTGCTCGACCACGACGGCGCCCTCGGCGAAGACGGTGGCATCGAAGCCTGGTTGCGACTGGGCCAGGCCGTTGGCCTCGACCCGGATCAACTGCGCTCGCAGGAATTGGTTCTGCCCGGCGTGCGCTTCGCTGTCGACGCCTACGTCAACTTCGCTCGCCGGGCCAGTTGGCAGGAAGCCGCCAGCAGCTCGCTGACCGAACTGTTCGCGCCGCAGATCCACCAATCGCGCCTGGACAGCTGGCCGCAGCATTACCCGTGGATCGACCCGGCCGGCTACGAATACTTCCAAACCCGTCTGGGCCAGGCGCGCCGCGATGTGGAACACGGTCTAGCCATCACCTTGCAGCACTACACGACGCGGGAAGGCCAAGAGCGCATGCTGGAAATTCTCCAGTTCAAACTGGACATTCTTTGGAGCATGCTCGATGCCATGAGCATGGCCTACGAACTGAAACGCCCGCCATATCACAGCGTGACCGAGCAACGGGTCTGGCACAAAGGAATCACCTTATGAGTTTCGACCGCAGCAAGACCCCGACCTGGCGCATGGGCTACCGTTTCCAGTACGAACCGGCGCAAAAAGGCCATGTGTTGCTGTACCCGGAAGGCATGATCAAACTCAATGAAAGCGCCGCACTGATTGGCGGCTTGATCGACGGCGAACGCGATGTCGCGGCGATCATTGCCGAACTGGACGCGCAGTTCCCCGGCGTGCCCGAACTCGGTGAAGACATCGAGCAATTCATGGAGGTCGCGCGTGCTCAGCACTGGATCGAACTTGCCTGACGCCACTTCAGTCAAGTTACCACCCAAACCCGAAATCGGCCTGCCGCTGTGGCTGCTCGCCGAGCTGACCTACCGCTGTCCGCTGCAATGCCCGTACTGCTCCAATCCGCTGGACTTCGCCGAACAAGGCAAAGAGCTGAACACCGAGCAGTGGTTGAAAGTGTTCCGCGAAGCGCGGGAGATGGGCGCGGCGCAGTTGGGTTTTTCCGGTGGTGAGCCGCTGGTGCGCCAGGACCTCGCCGAGCTGATTGCCGAGGCGCGCAAGCTGGGTTTCTACACCAACCTGATCACCTCCGGCATCGGTCTGACCGAGCAGAAAATCAGCGACTTCAAGAAGGCCGGCCTGGATCATATTCAGATCAGCTTTCAGGCCAGCGACGAGCAAGTGAATAATCTGCTGGCCGGCTCGAAAAAGGCCTTTGCACAGAAGCTGGAAATGGCCCGTGCGGTGAAGGCTCACGGCTACCCGATGGTGCTGAATTTCGTGACCCACCGGCACAACATCGACAAAATCGACCGGATAATTGAGCTGTGCATCGCTCTTGAGGCGGACTTCGTCGAACTCGCCACTTGCCAGTTTTACGGATGGGCGCAGCTCAATCGGGTCGGCCTGTTGCCGACCAAAGAACAACTGGTCCGCGCCGAGCGCATCACCAACGAATACCGCGCCAAACTCGAAGCAGAAGGGCATCCGTGCAAGTTGATTTTCGTCACACCGGACTATTATGAAGAGCGCCCGAAAGCCTGCATGAATGGCTGGGGCAGCATTTTTCTGACGGTCACCCCGGACGGCACCGCCCTGCCCTGTCACGGCGCCCGACAGCTGCCGGTACAATTTCCCAACGTGCGCGACCACAGCATGCAGCACATCTGGTACGACTCGTTCGGCTTCAACCGCTTTCGCGGTTACGACTGGATGCCCGAGCCTTGCCGTTCCTGCGACGAAAAAGAGAAAGATTTTGGCGGCTGCCGCTGTCAGGCGTTCATGCTCACTGGCGATGCGAGCAACGCTGACCCGGTGTGCAGCAAGTCGGAACATCACGGCGTGATTCTCAAGGCCCGCGAAGAAGCCGAGCACGCAACCCAGATCATTGAACAACTGGCCTTTCGCAATGAACGAAATTCACGACTCATCGCAAAAAGCTGAGCCCTTCAGCGCGGCGAAAGCCGTCGCTGCCGGTGTCGATTTTGCCGAACTGCAGGTCGGTCAACATGGCCTGTTCTGGAACGAATATCGGCCCGAAGATGCCGCCTGCCGGATCTGGCATTGGCTTGATGGCCAGGCGCGTTGCCTGACGCCAGCGGGCTTCAGTGTGCGCAGTCGGGTGTACGAATATGGCGGTGGCGCGTTTTGTCTGACCGATGACGGGATTGTTTTCGTCAACGAGGCGGACCAGCAGTTGTATCGGCAATCGCTAAAGGGTGAAACGCCTGAAGTGCTGACTTCAAGCGGATACCGTTACGGCGATCTGCAATTCGCCAACGGACTCGTTTTGGCGGTTGAAGAGAACCGTGACCGGCATCGGCTGGTGGCGATTGATGTGAATGATGGTGGGCGTCATCTGCTGGCGGAAGGTGCCGACTTCTACGCGGCGCCGACCCTGAGCCCAGACTCGCAACGCTTGGCATGGATCGAATGGAGCCGCCCGGATCAGCCTTGGAGCGCAACTCGGCTGATGGTTGCCGAACGTCAGAGCGATGGTGGGTTTGCGTCGCCGCGCTGCGTGGCGGGCGAGGGTATTCAGGAGTCACTGCAACAGCCCCGCTTCGATAGCAGCGGCCGTTTGTATTGCCTGACGGACCGTGGCGGTTATTGGCAGCCATGGGTGGAGTCTTTAGACGGTTTGAGCCCTTTACCAAGTGCCGCAGCGGATCATGGGCCAGCGCCCTGGCAACTGGGTGGTTGTACCTGGCGGCCTTTCGCTGAAAACAAATACCTGGCCAGTTGGACCGAAGACGGATTTGGCCAATTGGGCCTTTGCGGTGACACCGCTGAAGACTTCACCGGCACCTACAGCCGCTTCCGCCATCTCGCACTGGATGAGCAATTCATTTACTGCATCGCCGCATCGCCGATCAGTTCGGCGGCGGTCATTGCCATCGACCGCGATAGCCGACAGGTCAAGGTATTGGCCGGTGGGATTGCACCCTTACCTGCCGAGCAGATCAGCGTCCCGCAAACCCTGCGTTACCCGAGCGGTTCGGGCGAGGCCCACGGTTTTTTCTATCCGGCGATGACCGGCGATGCGAAACCGCCGCTGGTGGTGTTCATTCACGGCGGGCCGACGTCGGCCTGTTATCCAATGCTCGATCCACGCATTCAATACTGGGCGCAACGCGGCTTTGCCGTGGCCGATCTCAATTATCGAGGCAGCAGCGGCTATGGCCGGGCTTATCGCCAGGCACTGCATTTGAGCTGGGGCGTTGTGGATGTGGAAGATGCCTGCGCGGTCGTCGCTCATCTGGCCGAACGAGGCTTGATCGATGGCGACAAGGCGTTTATTCGCGGTGGCAGTGCCGGTGGCTACACCACCCTTTGTGCGTTGGCCTTTCACAACGTCTTCCGCGCCGGCGCCAGTTTGTACGGCGTCAGCGATCCCGTTGCACTGGGCCGTGCCACTCACAAATTCGAAGGCGATTATCTGGACTGGTTGATCGGCGATCCGGTGCAGGATGCAGAAAGCTATGCCGCGCGAACGCCTCTGCTGCATGCGAGCAACATCAGCGTGCCGATGATCTTCTTTCAAGGTGAACTGGATGCGGTGGTCGTGCCGCAGCAGACCCGCGACATGGTCACGGCGCTGCAGGACAACGGCATTCTGGTTGAAGCGCATTACTACGCGGACGAACGTCACGGCTTTCGCAAGGCTGGCAATCAAGCCCATGCGCTGGAGCAGGAATGGTTGTTTTATCAGCGGGTGATGGCGCTTGGGGACAATGCCTGATTAGTGGCGCGTCCATCGCGAGCAGGCTCGCTCCCACAGGGATTTCTGCAACACCTTAGATCCAATGTGGGAGCGAGCCTGCTCGCGATGGCGGTTTATCTAACCCCGCAAACCTCAGCGCTTGGCGATGATATAAACCGCATGCACGATCCCCGGAATATACCCGCACAACGTCAGCAAAATATTCAGCCAGAACGCCCCGCCGAAACCGACTTGCAGAAATACGCCCAATGGCGGCAACAGAATGGCGATGATGATTCGAACAAAGTCCATGGGGCAGCTCCTGAATTGAAGTAGGCTCGTATGAGCACTATAGCTAATCGACCTGTACCGTTCGTCAGGGTTCAGTGCAATGCCTCAGGCCAGTATTTCAAGGCCATGTTTCTGGACGATGCTCAGCAACTTCAGCGCCATGCCGCTGGGATGTTTGTAACCCGACTCCCATTGTTTAACCGTCGAAGCGCTGGTGTTCAGATATCGCGCGAACACCGGCTGGCTGACGTTATTGCGCTCACGTAGCGCTTTGATTTGCTCTGCATCAATAGCCTCAGGTACCGGAGCCAGACAAAGGTCTTCGAACTCGCGCAAGGTGGTCTTGCTGATTGCACCGATGGAAAACAAGGCATTGGCAGATTCGTAAATAGATTCTGACGCCTCACTTCTGAATTTCTTACTCATAAAGTATCTCCACAAACTCCTTGATATCCAGGAAGTGCTGGACTTGCATATCCGAAAGCCCCTCGTAGGTCTTCGCCATTTTCCGAAAAGCGATCAGGTCTGTCTGACAAATATTGCTCTGGTCCTTCTTGGCATACAGAAACTGATAAACGCAGTAACTGGCCCCTCTGGCCAGGACAATCGAACGATGCCGGTTGGCATTCAAACGTTTCTTCCAGACCCCGCCGCCAAGATTGTCCGCTTGGCCATTGAGCATTTCGCTGAATGCCTCTCGAAGCTCCTCGTCACCGATCCATGCTTTTTCGGCTTGCATCGCAAAGCGTTTTGCCTTGAATAACCTTGGTGACATTGGCATCCCTTCCAAAAACATACCACCCAGTGGTATAGATTTCAAAACCAGTTCTTCAATAAAACTGTTTCATTGGCACGGCATTCCTTGCCGGTCCTTTTAAAAAGCCACCAATCCCGCTACCGCTCAAGCACGCAATGCATTTGGCAAAATGCAGAGACAAAAAAACGCCCCACGCGAAAAGAATCTAACGTGGGGCGATGCGTTATTACCGCGAGACGGTTCTGGAATTTGTGGGACAGATCTGATCAGACCGCAATCCCTTTGCGGCACTGCAATTGCGCGGTGCGCACACGGGAGAAGGCACGAGTCAAACGCAACAGCATTTCGTCGATGTTCGCGTCGCTGACCGTAAGTGCGGGAGTGAAGCGCAGGCAATCGGGTTGCGGGGCACTGAGCAGCAGGCCTTCGTACAGAGCAGCATTGACCACGGCGATAGCCGAATCGTCCGACAGCGTCAGCCCCCAGAGCAGCCCTTGACCGCGCAATTCGCCGTGACCATAGCGATGGGACAAACGCCCCAGGCCTTCGCGCAGGTGTTGACCGGCGTCCCTGACATGTTCAAGAAAACCCTTGTCCTGCACGCTGTCGAGCACCGCCAGCCCGGCAGCTGACATCAAGGCATTGCCATGATGGGTACCGCTTGGTTCGCCCATTTCGAAACAGCAGGCCTTGCCCCGCGCCAGCAATGCAGCCAGCGGCACGCCACCACCCAAACCCTTGCCGAGTACGATGACATCTGCCCGAACACCGTAGGACTGTTCGGCGAGCAAGGTGCCGCAACGCCCTATACCGGTTTGCACCTCGTCGAGGATCAACAGAATGCCCAGCTCACGACACAGCCGTTCGACGCCCTTGAAGTAATGCTCGGTGGCCGGGATCACTCCTGCTTCGTTCTGAATCGGTTCAAGCATGATTGCCACGGTCCGGGCGTCGACCGCCGCGTGCAAGGCTGCAAGATCATTGAAGGGTACGTGGTGCAAATCCGACATCGTCCCGAAACCACGGCCATGGCAGCCGTTGCTGGCAACGATGATGCGCGAAGCACCACCGCGATAGCGTCGGCCCCATTTACACGCGAGTTTGATCGCTGCTTCACAGGCTTCGCTGCCACTGTTGAGCAGGTACGCCTGATCACTACCCGTGGCGGTGCAGAGGCGCCCGGCAAGGTTGAGCATGCCGCGATTGTGCAGGGAAAAACCGGGATTGATCAGTGATTGAGCCTGTTGCGCAATCGCCTGGACCAGTACCGAAGGACTGTGCCCAAGACTATTGGCCCCGCCACCTTGGGTAAAATCCAGGTAAGCGCGGTCATCGCTGTCCCACAACCAGGAGCCCTGGCCTCGGACGAAAATTTGTTTCGGCCGCGCGATGCCGGGCATCAGGTATTCGCTGGAATGGTGGTGGTTGCTGGAGGGCTGGAAGGTGTCGAGCGCCAGATCATCAAGACTCGGCGTGGTGCGCCGTAAATTGAACAGATTCATCCGGAAAAGCCTCGATGGAGGTTTTTTGCCTTACCTATGGATATAACCTCTCTGCAAACGGTATTCATGGAGCGTTCTGGCCCTGTAAGCCTCGTGAATGCAGTTAGACTAGGCTTTGGCACGGCCTCGGGCTATTTCGATTTCCAAGCATTTTCGATAAGTATTTCCTATGGATTTCAAGCAACTGCGTTATTTCGTCGCGGTCTACGAAGAAGGCCACGTCGGCCGGGCCGCCGAGCGGCTTTCAATCTCCCAGCCAGCGTTGTCCCAGCAGATCCGCCACCTCGAACAGCACCTCGATGTGAGTCTGTTTGAACGCAGCAGCAAACGCCTGCTGCCCACGCTAGCTGCTCACACTTTGTACAACCACGCAGTGCCATTGCTGGACGGCATGCAGCGCGCACGCGAGGCGCTGGGCAACTTCAAGGGGCAAGCGCTACGTACATTGGCGATTGGCGTGTTGCAGACGGTCCACACCAGCCTGGTCCCGCAGATGCTCGAACGGGTGCGCAAAGCCCAGCCGCATCTGGTGGTGCAGATCTACGAACTGACCGGGCTGGAAATCGAGCGACGCCTGCTTAACGGCTCGCTGGACATCGGCATCAGCTACCTGCCGCCGCGTCAGCCCGGGTTGCATGGCGTGATGCTGTATGAAGATGAACTGACCCTGGTCATCCCCGCCGATCACCCGTTGCGCGAATTCAAAAAAGTCTCCATGAGTCAGGCTGCCGAATTGCCGATGCTACTGCTGGGAGAAGAGTTCCAGGTGCGGCAAATCTGGCAAACACAACTGGCCAGCCTCGGAAGGCGTCCACAGGTGCAGGCCGAACTGAATAACATGGCGGGGATTCTCGACAGCCTGCCGCACACCCAATTGGCGACAGTACTGCCCGGACGCTCGCAAAAGGCGCTCGGCAATAACGAGCTGCTGTGGAAACCGCTGACCGAGCCGCGAGTGCCGCTGAAAGTCGGTCTGGTGTGTCGGGATGTACAGCGGCAGCAGGCCTCGCTGGCCTTATTGCGCACGTTGCTGGAGGACGTGATGAACGAGCCTGATGAACGCTTGAACCGCTCGAAAAACCTCGAAGGGCTGAGCTGATCACTTTTCTGCACTCAAAAGAAAACCCCGCCGAAGCGGGGCTTTGCAGACTGTTTCCCTGACATCCATTTCACTCCACCGTCCTGGCAGAATCCTACGTGTCCGTGTTGTTGCTTTGCGCTTCCTGCGCGACGTCCATGTGAAGAAGATTAACTCTGGATCCAATCTTCGCCTATGGGAGAACAGCAGCACGTCATGTAAGAGATTGCTTACATGACGTCATATTTATCAGAACTGTGCAGCATCCAGCAGGAACAGCGATTCGCTACCGGCTTTCACCGATGCGCTCAACGAGTGAATGCGTGGCAACAGACGGGCGAAATAGAAACGCGCCGTGCCCAACTTGCTCGCATAGAAATCGTCCTGCGCTTCCTTGCCAAAAGCAGCCTTGGCCATCAGTGCCCACATGTAGGCGTAGGCGACGTAACCGAAGGTTTGCAGGTACTCGACCGAAGCAGCGCCGATTTCATTCGGGTTGTTTTTCGCGCGATCCAGCAACCAGGCGGTCAGTTCGTCGAGGGTGGTCACGGCATCGTTCAGTGGCTTGGTGAACTCCGCCAGATCGGCACTGGCCGTTGCGGTGAAGTGACGGATCTCGTCTGCGAACAGGTTGTAGAACGCCCCGCCGGTGCCGACGATCTTGCGCCCGACCAGGTCCAGCGCCTGAATGCCGTTGGTGCCTTCGTAGATCTGGGTGATACGCACGTCGCGTACCAGTTGTTCCTGGCCCCACTCACGGATGTAACCGTGGCCGCCGAACACTTGCTGGCCATGAACGGTGGTTTCCAGACCCAGGTCGGTCAGGAATGCCTTGGCCACCGGGGTCAACAAGGCCACCAGATCTTCAGCACGTTTGCGGGTGGTCGCGTCTTCGCTGAACTTGGCGGTGTCCAGTTGCATCGCCACGTAAGTGGAAAATGCACGGCCGCCTTCGTTCGAGGCTTTCATGGTCAACAGCATGCGACGCACGTCCGGGTGGACGATGATCGGGTCTGCGACCTTGTCTTTGTTTTGAGCGCCGGTCGGCGAACGGCTTTGCAGGCGGTCGCGAGCGTACTCAACGGCGTTCTGATAAGAGCGCTCGCCAGTCGCCAGGCCCTGGATACCGACGCCCAGACGCTCGTAGTTCATCATGGTGAACATCGCCGCCAGGCCTTTGTTCGGCTCGCCGACCAGGTAACCGACGGCTTCATCGAAGTTCATCACACAGGTCGCGGATGCCTGGATGCCCATTTTGTGTTCGATCGAACCGCAGTTCGCTGGGTTGCGCGCGCCAAGGCTGCCGTCGGCATTAACCATGAACTTCGGCACCAGGAACAGCGAAATGCCTTTCGGACCGGCCGGCGCGTCCGGCAGCTTGGCCAGCACCAAGTGGATGATGTTCTCGGTCAGATCGTGCTCGCCACCGGTGATGAAGATCTTGGTGCCGCTGACTTTGTAGGAACCGTCGGCCTGAGGTTCGGCCTTGGTGCGAATGATCCCGAGATCAGTACCAGCATGCGGCTCAGTCAGGCACATGGAACCGGCCCAGACGCCGGCGTACATGTTCGGCAGGTACGCGGCTTTCAGCTCTTCGCTGGCATGGGCGTTGATCGACAGGCAGGCGCCGGCCGTCAGCATCGGGTACAGACCAAACGACAGGCTGGCGGAATTGACCATTTCTTCGACCTGCGCCGAAACGGCCTTGGGCATGCCCATGCCGCCGTAAGTCGGATCACCACCGACACCGACCCAGCCGCCTTCCGCGTAAGTCTGATAAGCCTGTGGGAAACCGGCCGGTGTGGTGACGGCTCCGTCTGTCCAATGGCAACCTTCTTCGTCAGCCGCACGGCTCAATGGCGCGATGCTTTTGCTGGTGACCTTGCCGGCTTCTTCAAGAATGGCTTCGACGGTTTCCGCATCGACGGTCTCAGCCAGCGCAGGCAGCTCGGCCCAGAGTTTGGCGACCTCGAAAACTTCATTGAGGACGAAGCGCATATCGCGCAGGGGCGCTTTGTAGTCAGCCATGGCAAACCTCGCAAGATCTAAACAAGTGATTCGTAGGAGTGGTGCTTTCGTTGGGTCCGAGTGTAACCCAACAACTTTTGCGACACATAGGGTCAGCCCATGACCATATTGTAATGTTTAGTCACCGACTATTCAGTCATTAAAAAACCCGCAATTACGCGGGTTCTCCCTTGTGACGGATTTTAAAGACTAAAGCGCAAACAACTCCGCCGGCAGCTTCATCAGGCAATCACTTCCCGCCTCGATGGCCGCCCGATGAGCGGCAGTGCGTGGCAGCAAACGCTTGAAGTAAAACTCGTTGGTCGCGAGTTTGCCCTGGCAATAATCGGCATCAGCGCTCCCCGCATCGAGTTGCGCCTGAGCCACCAGCGCCATACGCAGCCACAGATAGCCGAGGATGATGTAACCGCTGTACATCAGGTAATCCACCGATGCCGCGCCGACTTCGTCGGCATTCTTCATCGCGGCCATGCCGACTTTGGTGGTCACCTCGCCCCACTGCTGATTCAGTGCGTTGAGCTGCGCCACATAGCTGGCAAGTTGCGGATGCTCGGCGTTAGCCGCGCAGAACTTATGCACGATTTTGGTGAAACCGCGCAGCAGCTTGCCCTGAGTGCCGAGCACTTTGCGCCCGAGCAAGTCCAGCGCCTGAATGCCGTTGGTGCCTTCGTAGATCGGCGCAATCCGGCAATCGCGAACCAACTGCTCCATGCCCCACTCACGAATGAAACCGTGCCCGCCAAACACCTGCATGCCGTGATTGGTCACTTCCAGCCCGGTATCCGTCATGAAGGCTTTGCAGATGGGCGTCAGGAAGGCCAGCAGGTCTTCGGCGTCCTGGCGTGCGGTTGCATCCGGACTCAGATGCACCACGTCCAGCAACTGCGCGGTGAAATAGGTCAGCGCGCGGTTGCCTTCGTTGAAGGCTTTCATGGTCAACAACATCCGGCGCACGTCAGGATGAACGATGATTGGGTCGGCGGCTTTCTCCGGCGCTTTCGGGCCGGTCAGCGAGCGCATTTGCAAGCGGTCGTTGGCGTATTTGATTGCGCCCTGAAAGCTTGCCTCACCCAGACACAACCCCTGCATCCCGGTGCCGAGGCGCGCGTGGTTCATCATAGTGAACATGCAGTTCAGGCCTTTGTTCAGTTCGCCGATCAAGAAACCTTTGGCACCATCGAAGTTCAGTACGCAGGTCGCCGAAGCCTTGATGCCCATTTTGTGTTCGATCGAACCGCAGGAAACGCCGTTGCGTTCGCCCGCCTCTCCCTCGGCATTGGGCAAGAACTTGGGCACGATAAACAGCGAAATGCCCCGGGTACCGGCCGGTGCGTCCGGCAGTTTCGCCAGCACCAGATGAATGATGTTGTCACTCATATCGTGCTCGCCGGCCGAGATAAAAATCTTGCTGCCGGAGATCGCATAGCTGCCATCGGCTGAAGGCACCGCGCGAGTTTTGATCATGCCCAGGTCGGTGCCGCAATGGGCCTCGGTCAAGCACATGGTGCCGGTCCATTGGCCCGCAGTGAGTTTACTCAGATAGGTGTTTTTCTGTTCTTCGGTGCCGTGAGCGTGGATCGCCGACATTGCGCCGTGGGTCAGGCCCGGATACATGCCCCAGGACGTGTTGCTGGAGCCGACCATCTCACCGATGACCAGTCCCAGCGAACTTGGCAAGCCCTGGCCGCCGTACGCTGGATCCGCCGCCAGACCATGCCAACCGCCCTCGACGTATTGTGCGAAAGCCTGCTTGAAACCTGCAGGCGTTGTCACCACGCCATTGTCGAAATGGCAGCCCTCTTCGTCACCGCTGCGATTCAGCGGGGCCAAAACGTTCTCACAGAATTTCGCGCCTTCTTCGAGGATCGCGTTGACCATGTCCGGGCTGGCGTCGGTGGCGCCCAGCGCAGCGTAGCTGCTGTGGAAATCGAAGACGTGGTCGATCAGAAAGCGCATATCGCGCAGGGGAGCTTTGTACTCAGGCATGGTCGTTTCTCCGTCAGCAGATGCTTCAAACCTACTGTCGCCCACCACGCCTCACAATCACAGTCCAAACGCTGAATGCGCCATCATCACTCAACCCGCAGCGGCGTCCATGCGCACCGCGCCACGGCGCGCCTGACCGAACGCCACCACGCAGTTTCGCCCGGCGCCTTTGGCGTTGTAGAGCGCTTCATCCGCTGACTTGAGGACCTTTTCGGGGGACCGTTGCTCCACGCGTTCGGCGACACCGATGCTGACCGTAACCGACACACTGGATGCTCCCGTGCCCGAGCGACGCTGGCGACCTTGCTGATCGTCCTGAGGCCGGCTGTCCTGATTGCGCAGCTGAATATTGTAGGTGGCGATGGATTCGCGGATGACTTCCAGGTGCGGCATGCATTCTTCGAGCGTCTTGCCCGCGAACACCAGCGCAAATTCCTCACCGCCGTAGCGATACGCCCTACCGCCTCCGCCAATTTTCGACAGCTTGCTGGCGACCAGGCGCAACACCTGGTCACCGACATCGTGACCGTGGGTGTCGTTGAATTTCTTGAAGTGATCGACGTCACTCATGGCCAGCACGTAATTGCGCCCCAACCGCTGCATCCGTTCGTTCAAGGCGCGACGACCCGGCAGGCCGGTGAGTTCGTCGCGGAAGGCCATTTGATAGGCCTCGTGGGCGACCGCCGCGGCAATCATCAACATCACCTGACTGCACATGATGTTGAGAGTAAACGGAAGAATGAAGGTTTTCGGCAGCGCCCAGAACAACCCGAGCAAACCGACCAACTGAGCCGCATGCAGCGGTCGTGGGTTGCGCCAGTATTGCCAACACAACAGCAGGAACGAAGCGATGAACACCGGATAAGACAGTTGGATCAGGCTCATCCAGGCGCCATGCAACGCCGGCCAGCGGATCTCCGACAACCACACCAACAAGGCCTGTGGGTAACTTTGCTCCAGCGCCAGCGCCACACTGCCAACGGCCAGCAACACAGCGAAGCGCGCCACCATGTCCTGAAACAGGTGCGTGCGTTCCTGCCAAGCGGCGAACACGCCAAACATCAGCGGCAGCAACAGGCAACACAAATGGAAGACCACGGCGGCGTCATCACGCACTTTGCCGTTGTCGCGGTAATAATCGGTCTGGGTGTCGAGCAAAAAATAGGCGATGTACACCGTGACCATCAGAAACAGCTCACGTTGGCGTCGGTACACCGCGCAGTAAGCACCGCCGAGCAATAGCACCAGTGTTGGCAGTACGTTGAACAGCGAGGTGAAGAAAACGTTCAGCTCCTTGATGTAGGCAGCCGCAAGCCCCGCAAGTAAGAGCAGTAACGATGGTAGGAAATGGCTGAAACGCACAGCGGAAGAACGCGGCAAAGGTAAAGCTCCGTCCGTCATGACAAATAGATGGCATTGTGCCCACCACTTTAACGGCAGAAACCCCGATTTGCTGAGTGAAATACTGCGGTATTTACAAAGGGCGTCACTGGCGTCCATCAGCCGCCAGTGACGCAAGGGCAAAACCTGTTACAGGTCGTTGTTGAACGATTGCAGCGGCCCTTCCAACGCTGTGCGACCTTCGGCACCGACCGGTTTGAGCTGGATTTCGGCGTCCTGCGCCTGCCGGGTTGTGATCTTCGGACTGGCCGGTTTTTGCCCGACCGAGTTTTCATCACCCTTTTCGCCCTGTGGCAGTACCAGCGACGGATGGTCAAAGGGCGCCCGCTCCCACGCAACCCGAGGATCGGTCAGCCCGACTTCCATGAATTTGACCAGCGCATCCACTTCATCCGGAGTGAGGTTCAGCCGGGTCATATCCGGATCGAGGTTTGAGCCATTGTGCTGATTGACCGCCGGGTGCTCGAAGCCGCTGGTGTTGCTGGCATCTTCGCCACGCCGGTCGCCACCGCGATTGTAGAACTCCATCACCTGTTGCAGCGTTGCGCGACTGCCATTGTGGAAATACGGTCCGGTCAACGCGATGTTACGCAGGGTCGGCGTCTTGAAGGCGCCATCGACCGCGTCGCGGAAACCGACATTCGGCTTGAGCGTCGCATCACAAGGGATCGCCGGGCTCAAACGCGCTTCGAAGGTGCACACATCGACATCCAGCGGGTCAGGGATCTGGCCGCCCTGGAGTACGGTGTTGTACTCGCGAG
Source organism: Pseudomonas sp. P4_C8 (assembly GCF_056401975.1). Lineage (NCBI taxonomy): Bacteria > Pseudomonadati > Pseudomonadota > Gammaproteobacteria > Pseudomonadales > Pseudomonadaceae > Pseudomonas > Pseudomonas sp. P4_C8. The sequence goes on from NZ_JBFUIH010000020.1 coordinate 81,906, forward strand.
TGAAGGACAATGGATTGCCCCAGGCATCCGAGCCACCGAGCGCCAGGTCTTCCGACGTTGGACGCACCCCGGTGTTGTAGAAGCCGTTGTCATACAGCGTGGTCAGGTTGTCGGCCATGACCATGCGTTCGATCCGTTCCTGAGGATGGAACAGCAAGCGGCTGCCGGCGTTGGTCAATTCCGCGCCGCCGTGGCAACTGATGCACTTGCCCTTGCCCAGAAACAGGTTCATGCCCTGGACCTGCTGGTTATTCATGGCTGTGTGATCGCCCTGCAAATAGGCATCCAGCGGCGCCTGGTCCGAGATCAGCGTGGACTCATACATCTGGATCGCCAGCCCGAAGAACAGCGGGAAGTTCGCCTCCATCTGGGTGTATGGCGCCCCGCCCAGCGAGACCTGCTGCGTGGCATTCCACAGGCGCGGCTGGAACGCGTTCTTGATCAGTTCACGGTAGGTCGGCCGATGACCACCGGATACCGGCCCGAGTACCGAATCGGTGGACGAGATCCGTTGCTGCTTGAGCATCAAGGTGTCGAGCATGCGTCGGCCAATATCGGCGAAGGTACGACCGCCGCAGGACATTTCCACCGGACTGCCGGGAGGCCCTACCGCTTGCGAAGCGGCGGCAGCATCCTTGAGCGCCAGCCTGACTTTGGTCGCCACGCCACTGCGATCGCTGGTCACGAAAATCCCGGCGTCAGGGTCGCGATTGCCAAATGGAGAGAAGCCGTTGAAGACGTTATTGGCGCGGCCATCCCAAAAGTTACGCACGTTGAACGCGGCATTGATCACCGTGGGTGCGTTGCGCCCGGTGCTGCGGCGAACATTGATGCCACCTACCTGGAAGATGCCGTCCGGTTGCTGAATGCACTTGTCGAACCGCGACTGATGGGGCTTGACGAAGTTGGCGTCGAATACGCCCTGGGAACCGATCACATCGTCAGTCGAATAGACAATCGCCGAATTGCGATCCAGCGGATCAGCCAGCACATGGGTCGGAAAGTCGTCTTTCTTCAGCAGGTAGTTCGGGCCGCCCTTGCCTCCTGATTTGGTGGTGTAGCTCGGCACGTCGCCTGGAATGTCCGAGGCGATGAACGGCTTGTTGAAGATCGACGAGACGTTCGCGTTGGTGTTCGCCTGACCGGGGTTGATCTGGTTGGTGGTGCGGTGATCGGCACCCGCGTGGAAGTGGCAGGAGGCACAAGCGGTGGAACCGTCACTGCCGATCTCCATGTCCCAGAACAGCGCCTTGCCCAAGAGAACCGCCGCTGAGCGATTGAGCACGTAGTCAGTCATGAGGTCGACTTTGCGCCCGCCTTCGGTTCCCGAAGGGTCGGGTGGCGTCATGCCGCGCAGCGACTGCAGGCTGGGCACGTCCGGTACGGCCGGAACGACCTCGACCGGGTCTGCGGCCCAAACGCTCATGACGGGCAGGCCAATGGCTAACAGTGTCATCACCATCACACGGGGCAAGCAGGTGGTTCGAAAGATGCTCAAATACTTAAACATGACGACGTTCCCGATTCAGTACGGAGTAGTCAGGCTCCGCGGTTGCCCTGTTGCGAGATGAGCTCATCGCCATGAATCTTGCTGCTCGCTTGAGTAACCACATCAACTTGAAGTTGCATGGGCAATGCGAGACCTAACTGGCAAAGCACTCTCGTGGCTCAGGCATTTTTAAAAAAAAGATATTTCGCGCTACTGGGTAGCGCTTGATGAAACTCTAGCTGCAACAAAACATTTCAACATGAAAATTTCAATATTTTTATTTAATCAACATCAAGAAACCCTACTAATAACAGCAACTGCGCGCTATTCCTCAGTTCTGGTTAAACTTCGCCCCATTATTGGGTGTCATTCCCCAAACAGCCCGCAACAGGCGATCACCAAGGACCTCTAAAAGCCAGCACTTAAAGGGCGCCACGCCACCAGACTTCGTTTTTGGCAAGCTGACAGAGTATTTGCTGGCTCGTACAGCGCCTTTAAACCCGCACCTTCAGGCAATAGAAACATCCATCAATTATAAAAATCCATTCGTGTGCAAGCTGCACTGCGCAAGCTATTGCCTTTTTATTTATACCTCCCATACAAGACTGTTTTATCGCCATCCTCTTCAGCCCCCTCTTGCACGCCTAGGACCTTAGTAGTATTTAATAGACAACACTTCTCAACTACTACTAATAAGTCACACCCACTATAACTTTTCAAAACACTCCAAACTTGGGTGTATATCCCCACCTACTTCGGTACTAACCACACAACATATAACTATGTGTATATCACCAACCTCAGCGCAACCCGCATGTTTGCTGGCTAACAAGCGATTGTGCAAATCAGGCACGGCTACTGCTATGAGCTCCTCAGGCTCAAGGAAATGTCTCTCGCGTTTGCGTCCGTAACCGGCCAACGCAACGCAGGTGAAAGCATCCGAACGGCAAGTGTCGACCGTACACAGGCACTTATCCCGCCGGATCGAGCCCCAATTCGACATTCACGGCTTTGCGTTTTTCCTGCGCAGGATTCAGCGCATCAGCAGATCCGCGATCTCGATCGGCCGGCAATTGGTCCTGCAAGATTCTGGAGTGAGCCATGAGCTTATCTTTGTACGAAAAAACGCTCGCCATACCGCTGCTGCCTCACAAACGATTCAACGGCATCTTCAGTCGCCATGCTCTGCTCGCCAGTGCCGTCGCTGTCGCACTGGCCATTGGTGGTGGTGGAGATGCATTTGCCAAAAACGGAGTTGGCGGTGGAGGCGGCGGCGGTGGTGGCGGGACTGCCAAGCCCCCGGGTTTGCCCTCGCCGTTCACGACACCCACACTGCCCGATCCGATTTTTACAGACCCGACTGCGATTCATGGGTTTGACGTTACCGGCTTTATCCAAAACATGACCCTGGACACCTCCAATGCGAATTGCCCCAATACCAGCGACCCGGGCCGCTTTGGGGGGACCGTCCAGTTGAACGGCGTCACGATTGTTGTCCCTTGCAACACCGTTATGCAGATGCCGGCCAACACCCTGACCTGGGCCGACTTCGTCAGGGGTGGAACCCTGGCGCTCGGAAAATCAGCGGCGGCCTATCCCTCGTTCGAGATCCATGTGGTAGGCAATAGCGTCTCCAACAAGCAGATTGCCGGGCTGATCTTTGTCTCCCAGCAATCAGTCAACGCGGGGAGCGGCTTCATCACCCGGATCGACTACACCAACGGCAACCTCGAAGTTGACAGCGGAAACCCGACGCAACCCACGATCATTCAGATCAACGACCCGAACGGACGTTTTGGCCGCGCCCAAAGCCCCGACCCGCGCTTCTCCGTCGATGATGCCAACCCGACCATCCATGCCGCCACCGGCTACCCGATGTGCGTGCCACGCACGATTTCCGGGGATGATGCACTCTGCCCAGAGAAAAACCGGCCAAAAGTGGTCACCCCGACCACGACCAACAACTGTCGCAATTTCAGCCAGGCTGGTGTCACGCCTCCGGCCAGTGGGGAGCTCTCGGGTCCAGCGGTGGGGCAGGTCTATTGCAGCCAGTACGTCATGAAGAGATTCGGCGATGCTAGCCGCACGGCGACGGACCCCGACCCGACACAACAGGCACCCTTCGAAGTCGGCGACTTCATCAGTTGGTCCGGCACTCTATTCAAGTCAGCAACAGCGGGCCTCCCGGATTTCATCTCTGCACACACGATCGAGGCGAATGTCGGGATCTACACTCAACCTGGTTCGCAGCCCAGCTACCTGGCAATCGGGGAATTTGGCATCGGCACAGCCGACCCGGCAGCAACAGCCATCGGCGGTGCAGCCCAAGAGACGCAGGACCGGATTTTCCTTGAAGCTTCGACCACCGACATCAAGACCCCGGTCGACATCTATCTGATAGATGTCAATCCATCGACAGGTGTGCAAACCAATCGCTGGGTTACACCCTATGAGATGACGGGTGAATGCAACCCTGCGCTGGGCCTTGCGGCCAGTTGCCTGGGAGCCTCGGGTGGTATTACCACACAGAACACAGGTCCTCAGCCACAACGCGCCAGATTACGTGCGACCAAAGCGCCCTCTGGGCTTCTTAGCCAACCGACACGTACCTTGCGCGTCGTTGCGCGGTCACTTTGCGTTCCACAGCAGAGCCTATCCCAGACCGCCGTGGACAGTTGCATCCAGAATGCGGGCAGGCTGACCGTCGCCAATGGACTGATTGCCGGACAGTATGTGGCGCCGGTGTTTGAGTTCATCTTTCCGGAAGGCGTCAAGCCTGGCGATCCGGTGGTGCCTAACGACTTCTGGCACCTGCCGTTCATACGTAACGGCGAAGGCGTGAGCACCCCGACTGGCGTCGGCCCCCTGGATCCGACGCCATGGTGATCAAGGCCTGACCACAGCGCAAAAAAAACCGCCGCTCCCAGAGGAAGCGGCGGTTTTTTTTGAAGGACCGCGTTAAGGCTTAGTAGCCCAGGTCGAAGTTCTCTTCTTTCATGTCCATCAGGTTGTTGGCACCCGACAGCATGGTTGCAACGTGAGTGCGGGTACGCGGCAGGATACGCTGGAAGTAGAAGCGCGCAGTCTGCAGCTTGGCGGTGTAGAACGCCTCTTCGGAGGTGCCGGCAGCCAGTTTCTCGGCCGCCAGACGCGCCATGTCAGCCCAGAAGTAGGCCAGGCAAGCGTAACCGGAGTACATCAGGTAATCCACGGAGGCCGCGCCGACTTCTTCGCGATCTTTCATGGCGGCCATACCGACCTTCATGGTCAGCTCGCCCCATTCTTTGTTCAGTGCCGCCAACGGTGCGACGAACTCTTGAACGGCTTCGTTGCCTTCGTTGGTCTGGCAGAACTTGTGGACGATCTTGGTGAAGCCTTTTAGGGCTTCGCCTTGGGTCATCAGCACTTTACGGCCCAGCAGGTCGAGCGCCTGGATACCGGTGGTGCCTTCGTACAGCATCGAAATGCGGCTGTCGCGAACGTTCTGCTCCATGCCCCACTCAGCGATGAAGCCGTGGCCGCCGTAGATTTGCACGCCATGGTTGGCGGATTCAAAACCGACTTCAGTCATGAACGCTTTAGCGATTGGCGTCATGAAGGCCAGCAGTGCGTCGGCTTTCTTCTTCTCTTCTTCGTCCACGCCGTACTTGACGATGTCGACTTGCTTGGCAGTGAAGTAAACCATTGCACGGTTGCCTTCGGCGAATGCCTTCATGGTCAACAGCATGCGACGTACATCTGGGTGAACGATGATCGGGTCAGCGGCTTTTTCCGGCGCTTTCGGGCCTGTCAGCGAACGCATTTGCAAGCGATCACGAGCGTACTTCAGGCCACCCTGGAAGCCGATCTCGGCGTGAGCCAGACCTTGCAGCGCGGTGCCCAGACGTGCGGTGTTCATAAAGGTGAACATGCAGTTCAGGCCTTTGTTCGCCGGGCCGATCAGGAAACCGGTGGCCGCGTCGAAGTTCATCACGCAAGTGGCGTTACCGTGGATGCCCATCTTGTGTTCCAGGGAACCACAGCTCACAGCGTTGCGTGCGCCGATCGAACCGTCCGCGTTCGGCATGAATTTCGGCACGATGAACAGCGAAATGCCTTTGGTGCCAGCCGGTGCATCCGGCAGGCGGGCCAGTACGATGTGGACGATGTTGTCGGCCATGTCGTGTTCGCCGGCCGAAATGAAGATCTTGGTGCCGGAGACTTTGTAGGAACCGTCAGCCTGAGGCTCAGCCTTGGTGCGCAACATGCCCAGGTCGGTGCCGCAGTGCGGTTCGGTCAGGCACATGGTGCCGGTCCACTCACCGGAAACCAGTTTGGTCAGATAAGCCTCTTGCTGCTCAGGCGTACCGTGCTCGGAAATGGTGTTCATCGCGCCATGGGACAGGCCTGGGTACATGCCCCACGACCAGTTGGCTTCGCCAACCATTTCACTGACTGCCAGACCCAGGGACTCCGGCAGGCCTTGGCCACCGTGCTCTACGTCGTGAGCCAGGCTTGGCCAGCCGCCTTCAACGAATTGCTTGTAGGCTTCTTTGAAGCCAGTCGGGGTTTTAACGCCGGACTCGCTCCAGGTGCAGCCTTCGGTGTCACCCACGCGGTTCAGCGGGGCCAGTACCTGCTCACAAAACTTGGCGCCTTCCTCAAGAATGGCGTCAACCATGTCCGGAGTTGCGTCCGCACAAGCCGGAAGGCTCTGATAGTGCGCTTCGTAGCCGAGCAGTTCGTCACGAACGAAGCGAATATCACGCAAGGGGGCCTTGTAGTCAGGCATAGCGAAAAACCTCTGCTGATGTAACCGGGAATGAACGACCGCGTTGATTTGCTGTGGCGGTCAAACAGTTGTTTGAAACATACGTTTACGCCTAAATCTTGTCAAGCATCGATCTTTAGCCGTTTGTCATCACATCGTTGATCTACCGGACACGCAGCAGCGCACCACCGCTGAACAAGCCAGGCGCTGTGTAGAAAAGATTAGTTGAGGGAGAAGGACTTACGCAGAAAAACGCTGCGAACTGTCGCAGCGTCGAGTGAACAATTCAGCGAGGGATCAAGCGAATGTGTCGATCAACGTTCCGAGCATTTCATCCGAAGCCTTGGCCACTTTGGCACCCGCTTCAACCTGAAATTTACCTTGGGCCATGTCGATTACATTGCTGGCCGGGTCGGATTGCTGACTGCGGTCAACCGAACGCAGACGATCCACCTGAGCCTCGGAAGACTGGCTGGCCACTGAACGTTCGATGGTGATATTGGCGATCTGCCCGGACGCTTGATCAACGCGGTTCTGCCCTGTCTGAATAGTGCTCAGACCAGCATAAAAAGCGGTGTTTCCTGAGATTTCCATGGGGAGACGTCGTCCTGCAAGGGATCAATAGCGGTCATTGAATCAGACATGATGGCAAAATGCCCGATAAAAACACTAATGGCACAGTGCCTTGTCATAGGCAAAACCTAGTCCAGCAAATCCAGCTGCAAATGCTCCGCCACGGATTCTGCCGTGACCGATTTGAGTTTCGGTACTCGCCCGAGGCAGGGCGCGGGGATACGCTCGGCGAGAGTCGCAAGGTTCTCTTCCAGGCGCGAGGTCTTGGGATCAATGATATTGGCTACCCAGCCCGCCAACTGTAATCCATCCCTGGCAATCGCCTCTGCCGTCAGCAGCGCATGATTGATGCAACCCAACCGCACACCGACCACCAGAATCACGGGCAAACCCAGCCCTATCGCCAGGTCAGACAGATTGGCCTGATCCGCCAAGGGCACGCGCCAGCCGCCCGCCCCTTCGATCAAGGTGAAATCTGCCTGCAAATCGAGAATCTCGCGCATGGGCGTCAACAGCGACAGCACCGTCAATGCCACGCCGGCCTCCCGCGCGGCCAGGTGCGGAGCGATGGCCGGCTCGAACGCGACCGGGTTGACCTGTGCATACGTCAACGACAAAGAGCACTCGGCCAACAGCGCTAGCGCATCGGCGTTACGCAATCCCTTGGGCGTCACGTCGCAGCCAGAGGCCACCGGTTTTCCCGCCGCCGTACTCAAGCCCGCCGACCGCGCGGCATGCAATAAACCGGCGGCAACGGTGGTCTTGCCGACGTCAGTGTCAGTACCGGTGATGAAATAGGCTGCGCTCATATAGGTTTCTCCAACACGGCGTAAACCACCTGGTAAGTCGCTGGCAATCCTTGGGCCTGACGAAATTGCTCATAAGCCTCGATCAAGCCAAGGATCCGCGCCCGCCCCGTCAAACCACCCGGTCGTCCAGGGTTCAAGTTGTGCGCACCCAATGCCTTGAGTTCATGAGTCAGACTACGCACATCCGGGTAATGCAACACGTGAGGACGCGTTTGCAAGCTGACCGTTTTCAAGCCACTGGTCGCACACAGTTGCTGATAAACACCCAACTCGCGGAAGCGGTTGACGTGCACCATGCCATCCACCTGACGCCAACTGTCACGCAACTCAAACAATGTCCCTACACACAGACTAGCAAACGCGAAAATCCCGCCCGGCTTCAGCACCCGATTCGCTTCACTGAGCACCGATTCAAAATCCGCACACCATTGCACAGCAAGGCTGGAGAAGATCAAATCGCAGGTCGAACCCTGCAGCGGCAACTGCTCCGCATCGCCCGCGATGAAATGGCTGGCACCACCCAATGGCCGGGCGTGATTGAGCATGCCTTCGGCGATATCGAGGGCGACACCTTGACCGGTCGGAAACCGCTCACCCAGCGCGCGACTGAAATATCCGGTGCCGCAGCCCAGGTCCAGCCAGCGACTCGGGACAAAATCATCCGGCAAACGACTCAACAACTGGCTGCCAACATCACGCTGCAACTCGGCCACGCTGTCGTAGCTCGCCGCCGCGCGAGAAAAGGAGGCTGCCACCTGGCGCTTGTCGGGCAAACCGCCAGGCAGGCTGGGAAGGGATAAATCAGTCATCACCGGACTCGTGCAAAAAGGCCTGAATCGCCCCCGCCACACCGTGGGGGTCTTCCAGAAGAAACGCGTGACTGGCCTGTTCAATCAGACCAATTTCGACATCTGGCAGCAACGCCAGCAAGTCCCCTGCTGCTTCGGCCGGGACCAGGCCGTCGAGGCCTGCGAATAGATGTAATTGCGGACCGCGGAACGCCTGCAAAGCTTGGCGAGTGTCCAGTTGTGCAAGAACTTCCAGACCACTCATCAACGCCGCGGCAGAAGTCTGTGGCGCACCGCCAAGCAATAGCCGCGACAACCCGCGAGGGTCTTGCGCGCCTTGGGCACACAACAGCGAAAACCGTTTCAGCGTCATGCGTGGATCTGCCTTGCAGCCGGCCAGGAACGCATCGAACGTCTCGGCGGGCATCGCGTTCGGCCATTGCTCATGAGCGACAAATGAGGCACTGCTCGCCAGGGTCAGCAAGCCGCAGCAACGATCACCCCGACGCGCCGCCAATTCGGCCGCCAGCATGCCGCCCAAGGACCAGCCACCGAGCCAGGCATCCTGCGGCACTGTCGAATCAAGTTCATCGAGCCATTCTTGAAGATCGCTCGATTCCAGTTCCGGCAACGGCTCAATCTCGACTCGCAGGTGTTCATCCAGCCCCTGCAAAGCTGCCGCCAAAGGTTCCAGCGGCGAAACGCCGAGGCCCCAACCGGGCAACAGAATCAGTCGATCACGCATGGCTTGGCTCCGATTTCAGTTGTGCGAAACAATCGGCCAGTCCGTTTAACAATAGTTGCACCTGTGCCTCGCTGTGAGCGGCGGTCAGGGTCACCCGCAAACGGGCGCTGCCGGCCGGCACGGTCGGCGGACGGATCGCAGTCACCATCAGCCCACGCTCGCGCAGCATCTGCGACAGGCGAACCGCACGCCCGGCATCGCCGATCATGATCGGCTGAATCGGCGTGAAGCTGTCCATCAGTTCCAGACCGATTTGCTCGGCGCCTTGGCGGAATTGGCGGATCAACGTTTTCAGATGCTCACGTCGCCAATGTTCGGTGCGCAGCAGTTCGAGGCTTTTCAGCGTCGCACAAGCCAGCGCCGGTGGCTGGCTGGTGGTGTAAATGTAGGGGCGGGCGAACTGGATCAGGCTTTCGATCAACTCTTCGCTGCCCGCGACAAAGGCCCCTGCCGTACCGAAAGCCTTGCCCAGCGTTCCGACCAAAACCGGCACGTCTTCCTGACTCAGTCCGAAATGCTCGACGATCCCGCCGCCATTGGCACCCAGCGGGCCAAAGCCGTGAGCGTCATCGACCATCAGCCACGCGCCTTTAGCCTTGGCTTCGCGGGCCAGCGCCGGCAGGTCGGCAATGTCGCCGTCCATGCTGAACACGCCGTCGGTGACCACCAGCGTATTACCGGTGGCTTTCTCCAGGCGCTTGGCCAGACTGACCGCGTCGTTGTGCAGATAGCGATTGAAGCGTGCGCCGGACAGCAAACCGGCATCGAGTAGCGAGGCGTGATTGAGCCGGTCTTCCAGCACCGTATCGCCCTGCCCGATCAACGCCGTGACCGCGCCAAGATTGGCCATGTAACCGGTGGTGAACAACAGCGCACGCGGGCGGCCGGTCAGATCAGCCAAGGCTTCTTCCAGCGCGTGATGGGGCGTGCTGTGGCCGATGACCAAGTGCGACGCCCCGCCACCCACGCCCCAACGAGCAGCGCCGGCGCGCCAGGCTTCGATCACTTGCGGGTGATTGGCCAGGCCCAGGTAATCGTTGTTACAGAACGCCAGCAACGGCTGGCCATCGACCACCACTTCCGGGCCTTGAGGGCTGTCGAGCAACGGGCGCTGGCGGTAGAGATTTTCGGCACGTCGGGCAGCAAGGCGTGCGGCGAGATCGAAAGACATGCAGGCCTCGCGAGTGGGAATGGGGTACCGCCCCTGTAGGAGCAAAGCTTGCTCGCGATAGGATCGCCGCAGTCATTCAGACAGACCGAGGTGTTTCCATCGCGGGCAAGCCTTGCTCCTACAAGACAGAGGACTTAAACAGCGGCGTTGTAGAACTGCTCGCTGCTCTTCTGCTCAACCAGTGCCTGCTCAATGGCGGCCTGATGCACCTCGTCCGCGTGCTCCTCGCGCGCTTCCGGCAGAATCCCCAGGCGCGAGAACAGTTGCATGTCCTTGTCGGCCTGCGGGTTGGCAGTGGTCAGCAGTTTTTCGCCGTAGAAAATCGAGTTGGCGCCGGCGAAGAATGCCAGGGCCTGCATCTGCTCGTTCATCGCTTCACGGCCAGCGGACAGGCGCACGTGGGATTTCGGCATCAGGATGCGGGCAACGGCGAGCATGCGGATGAAGTCGAACGGATCGATCTCTTCGGCATTTTCCAGCGGCGTACCGGCGACTTTCACCAGCATGTTGATCGGCACCGATTCCGGGTGCTCCGGCAAGTTGGCCAACTGGATCAGCAGGTTGGCGCGGTCATCAAGGGACTCACCCATGCCGAGAATACCGCCCGAGCAGATCTTCATCCCCGAATCACGCACGTACGCCAGGGTTTGCAGGCGCTCGCTGTAGGTGCGGGTGGTGATGATGCTGCCGTAGAACTCCGGTGAGGTGTCGAGGTTGTGGTTGTAGTAGTCGAGTCCGGCCTGAGCCAGCGCTTCGGTCTGGTCCTGGTCCAGACGGCCCAGGGTCATGCAGGTTTCCAGGCCCATGGCTTTTACGCCTTTGACCATTTCCAGCACGTACGGCATGTCTTTGGCCGACGGGTGCTTCCACGCCGCGCCCATACAAAAACGAGTCGAACCGATGGCCTTGGCGCGAGCGGCCTCTTCGAGGACCTTCTGCACTTCCATCAGCTTTTCTTTTTCCAGGCCGGTGTTGTAGTGACCGGACTGTGGGCAATATTTGCAATCTTCCGGGCAGGCGCCGGTTTTGATCGAGAGCAGCGTGGAAACCTGGACGCGGTTGGCGTCGAAATGCGCGCGGTGCACCGTCTGTGCCTGGAACAACAGGTCGTTGAATGGCTGAACGAAGAGTGCTTTGACTTCGGCCAAAGACCAGTCATGACGCAGGGTTGCAGAGGTGCTGGCGCTCATGGGCGTTTCCTTTGTTTTATGCTTGGCAAGCGTCTGGGGGATGGAATACCCACAGACGCGACACGGATGTTCGGCATATTTAAGGAAGACTCATGCGCTGTCAACCACGTTACGAAGGATCGGTTTACATCTGGTTAAAAAACATACAGCACTGTCTGCTCTGTGCTGAACCGGCCGATGAACACATCCCGATCTGCATGGCTTGCGAGACGGAGCTGCCCTGGCTTGGGGATCACTGCCAAACTTGTGCCCTGCCCTTATCGGGCGCCGGGCTGACCTGCGGCCAGTGCCTGAATCAACCGCCCGCCTTTGAGCAAGTCGCCGCACCGTGGACTTACAGCTTCCCGGTGGACACCCTGATCACACGTTTCAAGCACTCTGCAAAGTGGCCATTTGGTCGGCTGCTCGCCGAACTTCTCGCGCAATTCCTGCAACATCGCTTCGACGAAGACCTGAATCGTCCCGACGCGCTCGTTCCGGTGCCGCTGGCCTCTAAACGTCTGCGCCAACGGGGTTTCAATCAAGCCACCCTGCTTGCCCGCTGGCTCGGCGCCTGTCTGGACATGCCTTGCGACGAAACGCTGCTGTTGAGGACTCAAGACACCAGCGCGCAGCAGGACTTGAATGCCGACGCCCGCAAAAAGAATCTGCGCAACGCCTTTGCCCTGGCGCCCGGCGCACGCATCAAGGACCGTCATTTGGCGTTGGTCGACGATGTGCTGACCACCGGAGCCACGGCGCAAGCCCTCGCCCGGCTGTTGATGGACGCAGGCGCTGCGCGGGTTGACGTCTACTGCCTCGCCCGCACACCCAAACCGGGCGACATGGCCTGATTTAGTGGCATTCAGGGTGGGAGCGAGCCTGCTCGCGATGACGGTTTATCCGTCACATCTATGGTGAAGTTGATGGCCCCATCGCGAGCAGGCTCGCTCCCACAAGGATATGGCCTGACTTGACTCCCAGGCTTTCAGAAGCCAACGTCCTCTACATCGCCACAGCCCAAAGCGCCCTGCCATGTCCTTGCCTACGTTGTTGTCCCAGCACATTGTCCGTCGTCCGCAGCGCATTGCGTTGCTGCAACACATCGCCGAACAAGGCTCGATCACCCGCGCCGCGAAAAGCGCGGGCCTGAGTTACAAGGCCGCATGGGACGCTATCGACGAGCTGAACAACCTGGCGCAAAAGCCGCTGGTGGAGCGCAGCGTCGGCGGCAAGGGCGGCGGTGGCGCCAAACTCTCCAGCGAAGGCCTGCGCGTGTTGCGCCTTTATCAAAAGCTGCAAGCTTTGCAGGCCCAGGTGCTGGAAGCTGCCGAAGATGCCAGCGATCTGGACCTGCTCGGCCGCCTGATGCTCCGGACCAGCGCGCGCAATCAACTGCACGGCACAGTGGTAGGGATCGAAGCTCAAGGGCGCAACGACCGGATCCGTCTTGAACTGGCCGAAGGCTTGACGATCAATGCGCAGATCACCCACGACAGCACCCTGCGCCTGGAGTTGGTAACCGGAACCGAAGTGGTTGCGTTGATCAAGGCCGGTTGGCTTGAATTGTTGGGTATCGATCAACAAGCAACACCCGGCAACAACTTCTTGAAAGGCATCATCGAAACCATTCTCGACGCCGAAGACGGCCCCAGCGAAGTGCGCATCGGCCTGCCCAATGGCCAGACACTCTGCGCACTGGCCGAGCCGCTGCACTTGAGAACGCTGGGGCTTACCGCTGCCAAACCGGTGCTGGTGCAGTTCGCGCCATCCAACGTGCTGCTCGGTACACCGCTCTGAAACAAAAGCTTCATCAATGCTCTTTAAGGTGGCTGCAAAAACCCGCAGGGAGCCTGATGTGAGCCTATTAGAAGAAAACCAGTCCACCGACCTCGAAAAGATGGTCGGCCTCAGCCGTCGCGGTTTCATCAGCGCCGGTGCCCTCTGTGGTGCCGCCATGTTCCTCGGTGGCAACCTGCTGAGCCGCAGCGTGCTGGCCGCGAGTGTCAGCGCCGGCACCAGCAAACTGCTGGGTTTTGACAGCATCCCCGCCGCCACCAGCGACACCATTACCTTGCCGGCGGGCTACAAATCCTCGGTGCTGATCAGCTGGGGCCAGCCCCTGCAAAATAGCGGCCCGGCGTTCGACCCCAGCGGCAACGGCACGGCCGAGCAACAGGAAGTCCAGTTCGGCGACAACAATGACGGCATGAGCCTGTTCGAGTTTCCCGGTGAAAAAGACCGGGCGCTGATGGCGATCAACAACGAATACACCAACTATCGCTACCTCTATCCGCATGGCGGCATGCCGCAGTCCGCCGAAGAAGTGCGCAAGGCGCTGGCTTGCGAAGGCGTGACAGTGATCGAAGTGCAGCGCAAGAACGGCCAGTGGCAGTTCGTCCAGGGCTCGCGCTACAACCGTCGTATCCACGGCAACGCACCAATCAGCCTGAGCGGCCCGGCCGCCGGCCATGAACTGCTGAAAACCAGCGCCGACCCCCACGGCAAGAATGTCCTGGGCACCTTCCAGAACTGCGCCAATGGCAAGACGCCGTGGGGTACGTACTTGACGTGCGAAGAGAACTTCACCGACTGCTTCGGCAGCAGCAACGCCGAGCAGAAATTCGACACTGCACAGAAACGCTACGGCGCGGTGGCAACCAGCAAAGAGATCAACTGGCATCAGCACGATGAGCGATTCGACCTGGCGAAGAATCCCAACGAACTCAACCGTCACGGCTGGGTGGTAGAAATCGACCCGTTCGATCCGCAATCGACCCCGATCAAACGTACGGCCCTGGGCCGCTTCAAGCACGAGAACGCCGCGCTGGCAGAAACCCATGACGGCCACGCAGTGGTGTACATGGGCGACGATGAGCGTGGCGAGTTCATCTACAAGTTCGTCAGCCGCGACAAGATCAACCATAAAAACCCCAAGGCCAACCGCGACCTGCTGGATCACGGCACCTTGTATGTAGCGCGCTTCGATACCGGCGACGGCAATACCGATCACCCGAAAGGCCAAGGCGAGTGGGTCGAACTGACTCACGGCAAAAACGGCATCGACGCCAGCAGCGGTTTTGCCGATCAGGCCGAAGTGCTGATCCACGCGCGCCTCGCCGCCAGCGTAGTAAAAGCCACGCGCATGGACCGTCCGGAATGGATCGTCGTCAGCCCCAAGGATGGCCAGGTGTATTGCACCCTGACCAACAACGCCAAGCGTGGTGAAGACGGCCAACCGGTAGGCGGGCCAAACCCGCGCGAGAAGAACGTCTACGGGCAGATTCTGCGCTGGCGCACTGACCGCGATGATCATGGCTCGAAAAACTTTGCCTGGGACCTGTTTGTGGTCGCCGGCAACCCAGGGGTTCACGCCAGCACGCCGAAGGGTGGCTCGTCCAACATCACGCCGCAAAATATGTTCAACAGCCCGGATGGTTTGGGCTTCGACAAGGCCGGGCGGTTGTGGATTCTCACCGATGGCGATTCGAGCAATGCCGGTGACTTTGCGGGCATGGGCAACAATCAGATGCTGTGTGCGGACCCTGCGACCGGGGAAATTCGCCGGTTCATGGTCGGGCCGGTTGGTTGCGAAGTCACCGGGATCAGCTTTTCGCCGGATCAGAAGACGCTGTTTGTCGGGATTCAACATCCGGGGGAGAACGGTGGGTCGACATTCCCTGAGCATCTGCCGAATGGCAAGCCGCGGTCCTCGGTGATGGCGATTTCCCGTGAAGATGGCGGGATCGTCGGCGCCTGATAAAGCCCCATCGCGGGCAAGCCTTGCTCCCACACTGGATCTGTGTCACATCGCAAATCCCCTGTGGGAGCGAGCCTGCTCGCGAAAGCGTCCGCACAGTCACCACCTATATTCGGCCGTCTGCGCTACCATGCTTGGCCGGACGCGGCAGCCTGCTGCGCGCAGGAGTCAGCATGGCCCACCCGTTTGCAACCCTCACCCCAGACCTCGTGCTCGATGCCGTCGAAAGCATCGGCTTTCTCAGCGACGCGCGCATTCTGGCGCTCAACAGCTACGAGAACCGCGTCTATCAAGTCGGTATCGAAGACTCCGAGCCGCTGATCGCAAAATTCTATCGTCCGCAGCGCTGGACCAACGAAGCGATTCTCGAAGAGCATCAATTCACCTTCGAACTCGCCGAATGCGACGTGCCAGTGGTCGCGCCGATGATCCACAACGGCGCCAGCCTGCACGAACACAACGGCTTTCGTTTCACCCTGTTCCCCCGCCGTGGTGGCCGTGCGCCGGAGCCGGGCAATCTCGATCAGCTCTATCGCCTGGGTCAGTTGCTGGGTCGCCTGCATGCCGTGGGTTCCACCAAACCGTTCGACCACCGTGAAGCGCTGGGCGTGAAGAACTTCGGTCACGACTCGCTGACCACCTTGCTCGAAGGCAATTTTGTACCCAAAAGTTTGCTGCCGGCCTACGAGTCCGTGGCCCGCGACCTGCTCAAGCGAGTAGAAGAGGTCTACAAGGCGACGCCGCACCAGAACATCCGCATGCACGGCGACTGCCACCCCGGCAACATGATGTGCCGCGACGAAATGTTCCACATCGTCGACCTCGACGACTGCCGCATGGGCCCGGCGGTGCAGGACATCTGGATGATGTTGGCCGGTGACCGCCAGGAATGTCTCGGGCAGTTGTCGGAACTGATGGACGGCTACAACGAATTTCACGATTTCGATTCGCGAGAACTGGCGTTGATCGAACCGTTGCGCGCTTTGCGTCTGATGCACTACAGCGCCTGGCTCGCCCGTCGTTGGGACGACCCGGCGTTCCCGCACAGTTTTCCGTGGTTCGGCAGTGAGCGGTATTGGGGTGATCAGGTGTTGGCGTTGCGTGAGCAACTGGCAGCACTCAATGAAGAACCGCTAAAACTCTTCTGACCCACACAGCCCACCTTGTAGGAGCGAGCCTGCTCGCGATAGCGGCCTGTCAGTCACTGATGTGCTGAATGTGAAATCGCCATCGCGAGCAGGCTCACTCCTACAGGGATTGTGTTCACAATTGCCCAACCTATTCAGGCAGGACATTCAAAGACAAATCTCCTTACAATCCCCTCTTTGTTAGCTGCCTAAGCAAGGATTCTGCATGCAAGCCGCCAACCCGCGTCGCGGGTACATTTTGGGCCTTACTGCCTACATCATCTGGGGACTTTTCCCGATCTACTTCAAAGCCATCGCCAGCGTGCCCGCCGCGGAGATCATCATCCATCGCGTGCTTTGGTCCGCGCTGTTCGGCGCCTTGCTACTGATGGTCTGGAAACATCCAGGCTGGTGGCGTGAGTTGCGTGACAACCCCAAACGCCTGGCGATCCTGGCCCTCAGCGGCACGCTGATCGCGGCCAACTGGCTGACTTACGTGTGGGCGGTGAACAACGGGCGGATGCTCGAAGCCAGCCTCGGCTACTACATCAACCCGCTGGTGAACGTCCTGCTGGGCATGCTGATCCTCGGCGAACGATTGCGGCGCATGCAGTGGATCGCCGTGGGTCTGGCGGCAGTCGGCGTGGCGCAACAGGTGTGGCAAGTCGGCAGCCTGCCATGGGTGTCGCTGGTACTGGCGTTGTCCTTCGGTTTCTACGGATTGATCCGCAAGCAGGCGCCCGTCAAAGCGCTGCCCGGTCTTGTGGTGGAAACCTGGATGCTGGTGCCGATTGCAGTCGCGTGGCTGCTGTTCAACCCGACGGCGGCCAGCGCGCAACCCGAGTTCTGGACCACCTCCGAAGCCTGGTGGCTGGTCGCCGCCGGTCCGATCACGCTGGTACCGCTGATCTGTTTTAACGCCGCCGCAAGGCATATTCCCTACACGACACTGGGATTCCTTCAGTACCTGGCGCCGACGCTGGTGCTGTTGCAAGCCGTCCTGCTGTTTGGCGAACACCTGTCGTCCAGCACGCTCGTGGCGTTCATCTTTATTTGGGCGGGCCTGGCGGTTTACAGCGTCGATGCGTGGATAAGTCTGCGCCGCCGCCGCTGATCAAAAAACACACAAACCTCTACAGGCCGCGTCCCTCGTGGCCTGCATCGATCCTTCCCAAGGTTATCCACAGCGTGATCCCCGTCGTATGTGCGCAACTTGTTGAAACTGATGATTTTTTGATCAGATCCTGAAGAAGCCCGGCCGGCGTGGGCTGGCGGGCTGTCTCTACAGGTTATCCACAGGCAGGTGCACGTTTAACTTGGATAACCCTGTCAAGGTTCACTACGCAGCACCAACTCGACCATCAGATCGTCTGCCAGGGTTTCCAGGCGCGACTGCAATACGTCCAGCGACAAGGTCAGCGGCACCGCAAGGATTGCTTCAGCGTGAAACAGTGGCTCGCTGCTCATCGGCGCCGGGCGCACTTCAGTGACCAACCTTTCCAGGTTCACACCTTGTTCGCTGAGCAGACGGGTGATGTCGCGCACGATTCCCGGGCGATCATTACCCACCAACTCCATCGCAATGGGTTTCCAGGTGCAGGACTGTTCGATGCCGCTTTCGGCAATCAGCACGCGAATGCCTTGGGCGGACAACGCTTGCAGGGCATCGACCAATTCATCGTAGGCCTCGGCCGGTACGCCCACTCGAAGAATCCCGGCGAACTGTCCAGCCATGCGCGACATACGGCTTTCCAGCCAGTTGCCGCCGTGCTCGGCAATGCACTGGGCGATGCGCTCGACCTGCCCGGCCTTGTCTGGAGCAAATACTGTGAGTACGAGGTGGTCCATGGCGCAGCCCTCTTTTGTTATAGAAACAGAAGTATAGGCAAGGCTTGATCCTGCGATGAATCGTCTGACGCCTTCGCGAGCAGGCTCGCTCCCACAAGTCTTGCGCTGCACCTGTGGGAGCGAGCCTGCTCGCGATTGGAGCGCCGCCGATAAACCTGCCGACAACAAATCGTGTACAACTTTTTATATTTAACTGGAACAATCCAATAGTTTTTTGAGAACATCCCACACCCCAGCGTGACTGCAATGCGTCATGGGGTCGCAGAACGACGTAATTAGTCTAATTTTCACAAGCGCAATTCATCATGTAGTATGCCGCAGCGCGCACTACATAACGTTGGATCGATGTCTGCCACAGGCACACTCGCAACCCTGAAAAGCCCCATCAGCAAGGCCTACAAGCCGTTGATCGGACCGAACCCAGCCGCCCGCAAGGGCATGTACTGGCGGACGGGTTTGTGGTTTAAATGGCCATAGGCTTCATTGTCAAAATTGAAGAGCTGAAAAGCGAAATAGCTGAGCAGAGTGAGGCAAGCAATGACTGAACACGTTCAAGTCGGTGGCCTGCAGGTCGCCAAAGTCCTGTTCGACTTCGTGAACAACGAAGCCATTCCCGGTACCGGCCTCACCGCCGATAAGTTCTGGGCCGGTGCCGACAAGGTCATTCATGACCTGGCCCCGAAGAACAAAGCCCTACTCGCCAAACGCGATGATTTCCAGGCTCGTATCGATGGCTGGCACCAACAGCGTGCCGGTCAGGCGCACGACGCCGTGGCCTATAAAGCCTTCCTGCAAGACATCGGTTATCTACTGCCAGAAGCAGCCGATTTCCAGGCAACGACGCAAAACGTCGATGACGAAATCGCCCGCATGGCCGGTCCGCAACTTGTGGTTCCGGTGATGAATGCCCGTTTCGCGCTTAATGCTTCGAACGCCCGTTGGGGTTCGCTGTACGACGCGCTCTACGGCACCGACGCCATCAGCGAAGCTGACGGCGCGGAGAAAGGCAAAGGCTACAACAAGGTTCGCGGCGACAAGGTCATTGCCTTCGCCCGTGCTTTCCTCGACGAAGCCGCGCCATTGGCTGCCGGCTCCCACGTCGATTCCACCGGCTACAAAATCGTTGACGGCAGACTGGTGGTCGCCCTTAAAGGTGGTAGCAACACCGGCCTGCGCAACGACGCTCAGCTGATCGGTTTCCACGGCGACGCTAGCGCTCCGACCGCGATCCTGCTGAAGAACAACGGCCTGCATTTCGAAATCCAGATCGATGCCAGCACCCCGGTCGGCCAGACCGACGCTGCCGGCGTCAAAGACATTCTGATGGAAGCCGCGCTGACCACCATCATGGACTGCGAAGACTCCGTCGCCGCCGTCGATGCCGATGACAAAGTGGTGATCTACCGCAACTGGCTCGGCCTGATGAAGGGCGACCTGTCGGAAGAAGTCTCCAAGGGAGGTCAGACCTTTACCCGCACCATGAACGCCGACCGCACCTACACCGGTGTCGATGGCAAGGAACTGAGCCTGCACGGTCGTTCACTGTTGTTCGTGCGTAACGTCGGTCACCTGATGACCATCGACGCCATCGTCGACAAAGACGGCAATGAAGTGCCGGAAGGCATTCTCGACGGCCTGGTGACCAGCCTCGCGGCGATTCACAGCCTCAACGGCAGCAGTTCACGCAAGAACAGCCGCACCGGCTCGGTTTACATCGTGAAACCGAAAATGCACGGCCCGGAAGAAGCCGCGTTCACCAACGAGCTGTTCGGTCGCATCGAAGAAGTTCTCGGTCTGCCGCGCAACACGCTGAAAGTCGGGATCATGGACGAGGAGCGCCGCACAACGGTCAACCTCAAGGCCTGCATCAAGGCTGCCAGCGAGCGCGTAGTGTTTATCAACACCGGTTTCCTCGACCGCACGGGCGATGAAATCCACACCTCCATGGAAGCCGGCCCAATGGTGCGCAAGGCCGACATGAAGGCCGAGAAGTGGATTGGTGCCTACGAAAACTGGAACGTCGACATCGGTTTGAGCACTGGCCTGCAAGGTCGCGCGCAGATCGGCAAAGGCATGTGGGCCATGCCCGACCTGATGGCCGCGATGCTCGAACAGAAAATCGCTCACCCGCTGGCCGGCGCCAACACCGCCTGGGTTCCATCGCCGACCGCCGCTGCACTGCACGCGTTGCACTACCACAAGGTTGACGTGTTCGCCCGTCAGGCTGAACTGGCCAAACGTGCTCGTGCTTCGGTGGACGACATCCTGAGCATTCCATTGGCGGTGAACCCGCAGTGGACCGCAGAGCAGATCAAGAACGAACTGGACAACAACGCCCAGGGCATTCTCGGTTATGTAGTGCGCTGGATCGACCAGGGTGTCGGTTGCTCGAAAGTGCCGGACATCAACGACGTCGGCCTGATGGAAGACCGCGCGACGCTGCGTATTTCCAGCCAGCACATCGCCAACTGGCTGCGCCATGGCATCGTCACCGAAGAGCAAGTGATGGAAAGCCTCAAGCGCATGGCGCCGGTGGTTGACCGTCAGAACGCCAATGACGCGCTGTACCGTCCGCTGGCACCGAACTTCGACAGCAACATCGCCTTCCAGGCGGCGGTCGAACTGGTGGTCGAAGGCACTAAACAGCCGAACGGCTATACCGAGCCGGTTCTGCACCGTCGTCGTCGCGAGTTCAAGGCTGCCAATGGCCTGTAACTGATCGCTGACACCGGACATGAAAAAGCCCTGATCTTTGGATCAGGGCTTTTTTATTTGTGAATGTGATCCCTTGTGGGAGCGAGCCTGCTCGCGATGACGGTGTGTCAGTAAACATTCATATCGACTGACACGCCCTCATCGCGAGCAGGCTCGCTCCCACAGGGGAATGTGCAAACCTGACAGGTCTGAACTAAGGCTTCGCCCCCAACTCATGTTTGACCAGCGCCAACAGTTTGTCGGGATCTATAGGCTTGAGTAGAAAATCCACAACGCTCAAATGCATGGCCGCGATGGCGTCTTTTACATCAGCGTCACCAGAGACGATGATGATCGGCAAGGCCGCCCGAACCGACTCACGTACCTGACGGATAAGGTCCAGGCCATCGACATTGCCCATACGCAAGTCGGTGATCACCAGACCGATTGAAAGCTTTTTCACTTCTTCTTCAGCAACCAGCAGCTTGAGTGCGCTTTCACCGCTGGCAGCGGTGATGCAGCGAATACCGTCCAATCCAAGAATTTGCGTCAACAACTCGCGCGCGTCTTTATCGTCATCGACGATCAGCACCCGTTGCAGCGGCAAATCGGGTTCGAGCATGACGGCACTCAGCGCTTCGCGCTCGGCATCACTCAAAATATCGTGGTCGGACATGGCGTTCTCTACGTTTTCATTTCAATTCCTTAGCACATCCGTCAGATATCGCTAAGCAGACCTTCAATGTGCACTTCGTCGGAAAATTTTCCTATAGTCAATGTAGGTGTTTTTTCTCACAGTCGTGTCAAACATTTCCTAACTTCCGACACCTGCATTGCCTACCTAGACTTACGTCCAATGGGCACCCTGCGCGCAGGGGCCGACCATGGCTGGGTCATCCGACAACAATAACTCCAACGACTGCGGTAATGGTTATGAGTAAAGCGGACGCCTTCACACAGGCAGGGAAAACCGCGGTGTTGCAGAACATCCAGGGCACTTTGCAATTTCTTCAGCGTTTTCCGCCCTTCAATCAGATGGAACACGCTCACCTGGCGTATCTGGTTGAGCAATGTCAGCTGCGTTTTTATGCCCCCGGCGAGAGCATTATCAAACCCGCCGATGGCCCGGTTGAGCATTTCTACATCGTCAAACAGGGCCGCGTCGTCGGTGAGCGCCCGCACACCGCCAAGGGCGGCACCGAAACCACCTTCGAAATCACCACCGGCGAGTGCTTCCCCCTCGCTGCGCTGCTGGGTGAGCGTGCGACCCGCACTGAACACCTCGCCGCCGAAGACACCTTTTGCCTTCAGCTGAACAAGCTGGCGTTCATCAAACTGTTCGCGCTTTCCAGCACCTTTCGCGACTTTGCCCTGCGTGGCGTCAGTAGCTTGCTGGATCAGATCAACCAGCAAGTCCAGCAAAAAGCCGTGGAGACCCTCGGCACTCAGTATTCGTTGAACACGCGCCTGGGCGAGTTGGCCATGCGCCACCCGGTGACTTGCAGCCCGGCGACGCCGCTACGTGAAGCGGTGAAGCTGATGCACGAGCAACAGGTCGGTAGCATCGTCGTGGTCGATGAGCACAAAGCCCCGCTGGGGATTTTTACCCTGCGCGACCTGCGCCATGTCGTGGCCGAGGGTAACAACGACTTCAACGAAGCCATCGAGCGGCACATGACCCAGGCGCCGTTTTTCCTGTCGCCGGACCACAGCGCTTTCGACGCGGCCATCGCCATGACCGAGCGGCACATCGCCCACGTCTGCCTGGTGAAAGATCACCGCCTGTGCGGCGTGGTCTCGGAGCGTGACCTGTTTTCCCTGCAGCGGGTTGATCTGGTGCACCTGGCACGGACGATTCGCAGTGCCCAGCGTGTGGAAAACCTGGTGTTGATGCGCGGCGAGATCGGCCAACTGGTCGAACGCATGCTGGCGCACGGCGCGTCGTCGACACAGATCACTCACATCATCACCCTGCTCAACGACCACACCGTGTGCCGGGTGATCGAGTTGACCCTCGCCGAAAAAGGTGACCCCGGTGTGCCGTTCAGTTGGCTGTGCTTCGGCAGTGAGGGCCGTCGCGAACAGACACTGCACACCGATCAGGACAACGGCATTTTGTTCGAGGCACGGGACGCCGCGCATGCGGCTGAGATACGCGGAAAATTGTTGCCGATTGCCCAGCAGATTAACCAGAGCCTGGCGCTCTGCGGTTTCACGCTGTGCAAGGGCAACATCATGGCGGGCAACCCGGAGCTGTGCTTGTCGCGTGCCGAATGGGCGCGACGGTTTGCGGCGTTTATCCGCGAGGCGACGCCGGAGAACCTGCTGGGTTCGAGCATCTATTTCGACTTGCGCGTGGTCTGGGGTGACGAGCAAGAGTGCGAGCAATTGCGCCGCGGGATTCTCGATCAGGTCGGCGATAACCGGTTGTTCCAGCGGATGTTGGCCGAGAACGCCTTGCGCAATCGTCCCCCTGTGGGGCGTTTTCGTGAGTTCGTACTGGCGCGCAAAAACGGTGAAAAAGCCACGCTGGACTTGAAGGTTCAGGGGTTGACGCCTTTCGTCGACGGCGCACGGTTACTGGCATTGGCTCACGGCATCGAGACCAACAATACCCTGGAGCGATTTCGCCAACTGGTGGCCAAGGAAATCATTCAGCCGCTGGACGGTGCGGCGTATGAAGAGGCATACCACTTCATTCAGCAAACCCGCATGCAGCAGCATCAGTTACAGACCCGGGAGAACTTGCCCTATTCCAACCGGGTCGATCCGGACATCCTCAATCATCTAGACCGACGGATCCTGCGTGAATCCCTGCGCCAGGCGCAACGCCTGCAAAGCAGCCTGACCCTGCGGTACCAACTATGAGCCTGTTTTCGTGGCTGCGCCCGGTCACCCCACTCCTGACGGAAGAGTTGCAACAACGACTCAAGCGCTTGCCAGCAGTGGCCGACCTGGGTGAATGCAGCTTGCGTGAACAGCGCTGGGTGGTGCTCGACCTGGAAACCACCGGGCTGAACCTGAACAAGGACCGGGTGTTGTCCATCGGCGCCGTGGTGATTGAGGACGGCGCCATCGACTTCAGCCAGCAGTTCGAACGCACGCTGCGATGCGCCGACATGAAGCTCGCACCCAGCGTGCTGATTCATGGCTTGGGCCCAAGTGCCATTGCGGCCGGCAGCGACCCGGCGCAAGCCTTGCTCGAATTCATGGAATTCGTCGGCGACAGCCCGGTGCTGGCGTTTCATGCACCCTTCGATCAGCACATGCTTGGCCGGGCACTGAAAGACCACTTGGGCTACAAGTTGGTCCATCCGTTTCTGGATGTGGCAGACATCGCCCCGCTGCTGTGTCCACAGGCTCACATTCGAGACGCCGGGCTGGATGAGTGGATCGACTGGTTCAAACTGCAAGTGTTCGAACGACATAACGCCAGTGCCGACGCCTTGGCGACGGCCGAATTGGCATTGATCCTGTTCAGCCGGGCGCGGCAGCAGCAGATTCATAGCCCGCAGAACCTGCAACAGCGGCTGAGTCAGTGGAAACGCCGGCAGCAGGCCCCCTCCTTCTAAATATGTTCTGGCCCCATCGCGGGCAAGCCATGCTCCTACAGATGACCGGATACCCCTGTAATTGGATGGACTCGCCCACGCCGAGGCGTCAATGCGCCACGGTGGCAGTCTAAGAAGCCAACGGCAGCGAGGGCGAGTCCATGAAAAAGAATACGACGCTTAAACAGTCCCTGTCTTCAACCGATGTGTCGGCCTGTACGACAGTGGCGGTCGATCTTGCCAAGCAGGTCTTTCAGGTCGCAGGCGAAGACGCTCTGGGCCAGGTGCTTTATGAAG